>JAYWHB010000451.1:0-3223 GCA_043777915.1 Deinococcales bacterium | reverse complement strand
GGCACAACATCACCTGTCAGACTGACACTATAAACCATGCCATTTGCACTGATGGCAATATCTTGGGCTTTACCTGCCACGCTACCCCAAGTATTTTTGTTAAAACGCACAATTCGGTTATCGGATTTAGCAATTGCCCAAGCGTTGCCTTGCGGGTCTACCGCAATTCGGCTGATACTTGTCGAATTTTGTTTTTTCCAAGTGTTATTGCTTCGGCTGTAGGCGGTGTTGTCCGCGCCGATTATCCAAATCTGATTATTTGCCCCAATCGCAATGTCTTTGGCTGTGCCAGCAATTTTTTGCAAGGTCACTTGGGCTGAGGCAATCATTAAAGCGATTAGCCCCACGGCGGTGAGGGCGGGAATCAATCCAAACGACTTTTTAATCATAGAATTCTCCTTAAAAGCATCAATCAACGCAAACCAAAAGAATCATACAAAATGAGGCGTAAATTGGGCGTAAACTCTAATTTTCTTGAGTTTTTGGTTCAATGACTACCAAACTTTGAAGGTCGGTCAGTAAATTGTTCAGCACAGACTCGAGCATTAGGTTTTAACCTCAGTAACTAAAATTTTGGAAACTCGAGCCGCCACACCAGAAAAATTATTTAGAACATCGGCATTGGAAAAACGCACCACTTGTAAATTAAGCCCCTCGAGAAATGCCGTGCGTTCAGCATCATACGCCAAGCCTTCTGGGGTAAAATGCTGATTGCCATCCACTTCAATGACGACTTTACAAGCCGCACAATAAAAATCCACGATGTACCAACCAAACGGACGTTGCCGCCGAACTCGAGGGGTGTAGTCTTTAAGCAGTTCAAACCACAGTTTTGCCTCGGCTCGAGTCATCTCTCGGCGCATTTTTTGCGCTCGAGGGATAAGGGCTTTGGTGTAGGTTTTCATGAGTGGGATTGTACTGCAAAAGCAAAGCAGCCACGTAGAAACACGCGGGAGGGGAAAAACAAACCCCTCCGCCTCGTCGCTTCGCTCCTCAGAACCTCCCCTGCTTCGCGGGGAGGACTTTTCTAGGGCTACAAGCTACAAGCGGGATTACTTTTCTAGGGCTATGAGCTACAGGCTACAAGCGGGTTACTTTTCTAGGGCTACAAGCCAAAGCCAAAAGCCAAAGCCTTGTGTTCTTAGTCCTCCCCTGCCGTTAGGTAGGGTGAGGTGGCTCGAGCTTGCGAGAGACGGAGGGGTCTTGCACCCACTCAAGACGCAAGGGGTCACGCCTTCCCCTCAATTATCCGAATTTCCGCAATCGTATCCAAGTAATACACCAGCTTACGAATTTCATGCTTGGGGTCGTAGACACGCAAATAATACGCTTGCAAGTTCTCGAGACTAGGCACAACTGGCGGAGGGTCTACACCAATCACCACCGAAGGAAACCGCCCAGCCCCATGAAGAACTTCTGGTAGGTAAAGTTCATAAGCCAGTGCGTTAATAATCCGCTCAAAATAAGCCACCAAAAGCGCTTGCGGTGTGCTTTGGCTGGTGGCATAAACCAAAGTAATCAGTGTCTGGCTTGCGATATATACTCAGACTGAGAATTCTGTGGTTCTACCAGAATTTTCCTAGCCAAAGCATGGGCTTCTGGTTCGTCTTCAGCAAAAGAACCAAGCAACCCAAAGTTATCCGACATTGGCACAGCACCTTGTGCCAGTTGCTTTTCTTGAGCAATTTGGATTCTTTTTTTGCTATCTTCCCATAATACTTGCAACTCTGGACTCATAGCCTCACCTCTAACGCCATCTTACATCAGAGGCGTAATGGAAACCCGTATCTTTGCACATAGCAAGCTACCAAAGGGCTAATCTGCTCGGAATTAAAAATGTGTCCATCTATCACAATACTAATATCTCGAGGAAGAACATTAACAGGAGTCAAAGCAATGACTTCATTTTCGGAGCTAAACTCAATAAAGCAGCACCAATTCTCTATTGACTGCTAGAGCAGCCTTAGTACGGGCAGCCCGAATCTGAGTTTTTAAGTCAGAAAGCAGGGTGGTGTAATCAAATCGTGTCTCAAGCATTAGCTCTTATCCTGCTCATGCGCTCGAGCGAGTTCAATCACCCGATGCAATCGCTCACGCAACAACTCGAGGGCTGGAAGGCGGGTTAAGTATTCTGCCACACGGATATTATCGTGTTCTAAGTTCATCAATTCAATATGCTCAGAATCCGTTTCGGTACATAAAATTAAGCCAATTGGAGATTCTTCGTGTTCACGACGCTCGTACTTATCCAACCAATTCAGGTACAACTCCATCTGTCCTTTATGTGCTGCTTGGAATTTCTCGAGTTTTAGTTCAATGACCACCAAACGCCGCAAGTCACGATGGTATAGCAGCAAATCCAAACGATAATCGGTTGAACCCACCGAAATACGTTTCTGACGAGCCACAAAGGTAAAGCCCGCGCCCATCTCGAGCAGAAAGGTTTCAATATCGCGCAGTATCGCATCCTCAAGGTCACGTTCAGAATATAGGTCTGGTAAACCCAGAAAGTCCAGCATATACGGGTCTCGAAAGACCAAATCAGGTGTGACCTGACCTGAAACACGCACCCGCTCGAGTTCGGCTTTGATGCTGAGTTCGGGCTGTTTAGACAAGGCTGTGCGCTCGAATAAGAGGGTATTCATGCGTTCACGCAAGGTACGAACACTCCAGCGCTCAAGAGTCGTCATTTGCGCGTAAAAATCGCGTTGCAAAGAGTCTTTTAATGGTAAAAGCTCTCGGATATGAGACCAACTCAATTGTTGCCACACTGTGGCAACAATCTTTTCTTCAGGGCAAATCTCATAAAAACGTGTGGCTCGAGACAAAGAAGATTTACTAAATCCATGTCCAAATTCTGTCGTGAGTGACTTTGCAACGTCTCGCAAAACTTGTTCACCATAAGTCGGTCGGGTTGCTGAAAACTCGAGATTGAGACGCTTGCCGATATGCCAATACAGCATCACCAACTCGCTATTGATACTGACAGCGGCTTTTACCCTAGCCGAGTTGACCAAACTGCGAAGGTCGGAAAGTAAATTATTTAGCACAGGCTCGAGCATTATTTGTCTTTCCCCTCAATAATCCGAATCTCTGGGACGCTATCCAAGTAAAACACCAGCTTACGGATTTCGTGCTTGGGTTCATACACACGCAAATAATACGCTTGCAGATTCTCGAGACTAAGCACTTCTGGCGGTGGGTCTGCACCAACCACCACCGA
>JAYWHB010000450.1:0-9033 GCA_043777915.1 Deinococcales bacterium | reverse complement strand
TCTCGAGCAACCCAGTCCCCAGCAATACTGGTGCGGCGGGTACAACCCAGTTGGCTGGCTCGAGCTTTGATTGACCAATTGTTTTTATCAAATACTTTTGACTGGCTTGATGCTCATGTTCTCGAGCAGAACAACCCAGCTTCACGGCGAACCTTAGAAAAACTTGGCTTTGCTAGAACCAGTCAAGAACCACAAAAAACCACTGGTCGCCACTGGGTAGATTTCCCTGATGACCAATGGATTTTTTATCGGCTCGAGAAAAATCAGGCTTCGTTTTCAGCACCCCAGACTGGGAATGGGTCACGGTAAAATTCCCACTTTTCAGGCTCGAGCATTTCCGAATCGGTCAGCAGTGCTGCGTTTAACTGGTTCTCAATTAACTCGCGGTTCATTTTTGCACCAATAAAGACAATCTCTTGGCGACGGTCGCCGTATGGCTCGCTCCAAATGTCCTCGAGATAGCCCAAGAATTCTGGGTCATCAGAACGCTGCGATTTATCCACCGCCGCCCACCAAAAACCCGCCATATCAAAACGCGCCACCCGCCCAGCTTGCGCCCATGAACCCGCGTACTCCATCCGACTGGCAAGCCAAAAATGACCCTTGGAACGCACCACGCCTGTAAAATCTCCTTGCAGTACCTTATGAAAACGCTCTGGGTGAAATGGTTTACGGACGCGGTAGACAAAACTGCTGATGCCGTACTCCTCGGTTTCTGGGGTGTGTTCGCCTCGGGCTTCACGCAACCAACCCGCGTTCTGGCTGGCTTGGGCAAAATCAAACAGGTTTGTACCAAGTACCTTGTCTAAGGCAACTTTACCAAAGCTCGAGTAAATAATTTTTGCCACAGGATTAAGGTGATGCAAAATCCCCTCGAGCCTAGCGATTTCTTCAGTGGTACATAAATCTGTTTTGTTTAAGAGCAGCACATTGGCAAATTCGACTTGTTCGACCAGTAAATCGGTGACGGTGCGCTCATCGCCTTCACCAGCCGTTTCGCCGCGTTCCTTGAGGGTTTGGGCGGCATCCCAGTCGCGCAGCCAGTTATAGCCGTCCACAACTGTGACCATCGTGTCTAGCCGTGCAATGCTGTTCAGGCTTTGTCCGTTTTCGTCTTCAAAGGTGAAGGTTTCGGCAACGGGTAATGGCTCGGAAATCCCCGTGGATTCGATAATCACATAATCAAAACGCCCTTCTTTGGCAAGTTTTCCGACCTCGAGCAGCAAGTCTTCACGCAGGGTACAGCAGATACAGCCGTTGGACATTTCGATGAGTTTTTCTTCGGTGCGCGACAGGTGGGCTTCGTTCTGGACAATCTGCGCGTCTATGTTGACTTCGGACATGTCGTTGACAATCACTGCCACGCGCTTGCCTTCGCGGTTGGCAAGAATATGGTTTAAGAGCGTAGTTTTGCCACTGCCAAGAAAGCCAGATAAAACGGTGACAGGTAATGGGGATATATTCACCGTTTTATCTTACTGATAATTGATTCTCAATAACAAGAGGTGATTTTGGTAGATACCTCTATCACCTCAGGCATTTGCCAACATCTTTTGAACCAACCGTCAGTCCAGCAATGATTTCACCTTGAACGGCAATAAAATCAAGTCGTGCAAAAACCTTACCCCAAACCTCGACTGTCCCACCAACTTTATTTTCGCGCCATTTTTCCACGCGGTCAAAATCCTTTGTGACCCACTTGCCACTTATACTGCCCTCGAGCCGCTCAGGGGTCTGTTTGGTAATCGTGTAACGTACATCCGCGCCGTCTCGAGGGTCGGCAACCATTGAACGCAATAGCTGTCCGCCGTTCCAATTGTATTTAAGATTGTTAAACACAACAATACTCTCTGAACTGACCCGTCCACCTTGCAGAGTTGCGCCAAAAACAATGGATTGCCCTATTGAATCGGCTACACTCTGATTGACTACCGTTTGCGCCGTAAACATCACAATTGGTCCAGCCAAACGTAAGGTGCTACCATTTTTGTCAAAATACATCGTTCTGCCCGTAAACTGCCCATACGGTGTACTGAACTCGGCAAAGCAAGTACATTTACCGACTGTTACGCGCAGGGTTTGCGTGACAGTACGTGTCATTCCACCTGCTGTGCCAGTGGCTTTGGCTTCAATGACCACGGTTTGGATGGGTGGATTTTTAATCGCGGTGTACAAACCAGACTGCGAAATCGTACCACTCCCAGATAGTACCCGCCAAGAGAGCTTAGGATTTTGCAAATCAAAAACTTGGGCTTTTAGTTGGCGTTTGCCTTGGCTGGTGATACATCCACCACTGGGCGAAAGCACAATTCTTGGGTCGGTCACAATTCGTACTGTGAAAACACCAGTGATGTCGCTGCGTGTCTTATGCCGAAAAATAAGTTCGACTTTGGTAAATCCATTTTCGGGTACAACCGTATTGACTGGAACGGTATAAGTGAAATTTGGATAACTGCCGCTTAATTCACCAATGGCTGGAGGGTCGTAAGTAGCATCTTTAAGGTAAGCATTGTCTAGCCTTGCGGTAATGGACATGGATTCACCCGGCTTGATACTGGCTCGAGCCGTGAAAAGAAATTCCATCTTGGGGACGCTTAAATCTATTTTGGCTCGAGCCACCAAACCATTGGGGAAATAATCGTTTTTTTCTTCGGACTCAAAGGTCAAACTAAAATTGCGGCGGTCACGCTCACGCAGACCAAAATAATCCACACTGGATTCTTGCGGTCTGACCACAAATGTTCCATCGGCGGGTTGAACAAAGACCTCCAGCGATTCTGGTCGTATCAAAGCAGCCGTGATGGTTTTGGCTGGGGTATTAAAACCCGGTAAGGCATCTTGGATACTTTGGTTTAAGCCAGCTTCGGCAAGCATGGCTTTGACGGCTTCCTCACCAATTGCGCCAATGTCCTCGAGCAGTTCGGTGGAACCAATTTCCCTTGCAAAGACCAAACCCGATTTACTGACCTTGCCAGCCAATTGTGCATACCCAATGGTATTGAGTAAACCGTCGCCAATCGCAAGGGCATTGAGTTTATAGCCTTTGGTTTTGGCAACCACTTCTACTTCATCTTGCCAACGCAACGGCAGTAGTCCTGATGGCGCATTTTTAAAATCTTCAAATAAAGCCCGTGCTGGCATATTTACTTTTAAGGGTTCTAAACTCGAGGGGAATAAGCCATCCATTGCCTCGATGGTCATTTGATGCAAATAGACGGCTAAACCCGCAACTGTTGCGGCAACCTCGAGTGGTGGAATCACCATTCCAGCCAATGACATTGCCCCGAGTACCTTATAGGCATCGTTTTTATAGGCGCTTTCGGCATCGTTCCAACTGCTGATTTCTTGTTGCCAGCGCAAACAATCCCGAAGCTGCGAGGCAATCATCGTGCTTTCGGTACAGCCAAACAAAGACGATAGATTTTGGGACTTTTTGAACAATACTTGTTCAAGCTCTGGCAGGGCTTTTTTATTGTTTGGAATGCTAAAAAGCGGTCTGGGTGGACTAAGTTTAAGCGGGGCTGGACTCAAGGCTGGCAGGGCTTGCAGCACCCGAGCAAACAAGGTTTTTTGTTCACGGCTCAGACCACCCAAAACTGGGGCGCTGCCATTGGCAAGGGCTTCGAGGTTATTTTTACTTCTTAGCAGCAACTCGAGCAAAATAATGGGTTGTAAGGCTGCTGGAAACTGCTCGAGAACCCCCGCTTCGATGGTTTCTGGCAGGGTGTATTCGCCAAATGCGCCCAAACTGGTTTTGAGGGTTTGGAGGTTTTTTTGCCACACGGCTTGGATTTTAGAAAGCGAATTTGTTGCACCGACTGCGGGTAGGGCAGCCACCGTCAGGCTTTTTTCGGGGCAGGTTTGCACTTGGGCTTGGGTAGGGTTGGTTTGGCTCGAGACCAATGCCCGTACTTTGATTTGTCCACCACGGTCTGGGTCTGCCATTGGTACAAGCCACTCGAGTTTATCGGGTGCAATGTTCTGGCTGGGTAAGAGTTGCCAAGTGTTGTTGATAAAGGCTTCCACGGCTTTGGTTTTGGCGTTGCTCGAGAAGACCAAACCCGAAAAGGGCGCGACTTGGGTGTTAGGAACTGCCCAAGTTTGGCAGAGGTTTTGGGCATAAGCCAGACCACCAAAAAGAAACCACGTCAGCAGCAGTAAAATTTTCATTGTTCCTCCAAAACCCAACACCTCGAGCCGTAAAACCCGAGAACAGCACAATTTCAATTAACGCAAATCGCTGATGTTATAAGTAAAGACCCGCCCGCTTTCGCCTTCACGCAGGGTAAAAGTTTTTAAGCCCAAGCTGTTCTCGACTTCGTAATAGACATTAAAACGTACCTCTGCACTGGGGCGCACTTCGGGGGCTTCAAAAAACTCGCCGTTGGATGGTCGCACCAAATAATTGTCGTTACCTCGAGTCCCACCATCGGCATCGAGCAATCCCGCCAAAATGGTGAAGCGGTCTACCCGCAAGCCTTGGTTTTTACTGAGGTTTTTAAGGTTGATGGTCGCAACCAAAAACCGTTTACCCGCTTCTGGAGTGCGTCCTTCGATTTGGGCATTGCTGAAGGCAATTTGTTCGACTCGAGCCGAGAAATTTTTAAGAATATAACCCTGTCCGATTTGGGCTGCAACTTCTGGCAAGGCAGTAAAACCGTCAAAGCTGTATGGCGCTGCCAAAGGCGCAATTTTACCACTCAGGTCGTAACGCAAAATAGGCGCATTAACTTCGCCTTCGATGAGTAACTTCACAATTCGTACATTGGCTGGAACTGCCCAAGCAGTGCTTAAATCTACGCGCTGCGAAGGCTTGAGGTTAGCCGAATAATCTGCCAACTCACCAGTTCGCGCCCAGTATGCCTCAAATTTATGATTTACGTCTTTGTCATCTACCGCCGTAATGTTCAGGCTGCGCCAACTGACTGCCAAGTCCCTTGGGGCGGGGTTCTGCACCACAAAACGCAGCACCAGCAGTTTCTGGTTTTGATTTGCCGAGTAAACTTCATTTTGAATACTGACCGGCTCGAGGCTGTAGCTTACTGCCAGTAAATTAAAATTAACTGGTGAATTTTTACCAATCGTGTAGGCGGTATTCAATTGTCCACTCGAGCCAGCCAACTGGGTTGTACCCGCCGCACCAGTATTGCTGGGGACTGGGTTGCTCGAGACTGGCGCTGTTCCGCCCGCCCCCGACAGCAACAAATTATTACCTTGTGCTGTAACCGTTACACCAAAGTTTCGCAGTACCCGCGCTGGCACATAACTGGTGTTGTTCACCACAATCGCTTTGTCTGGGTTGGGTTGCCCATTGACAAAAACATTCAGGGTTCGTTGCACACTTTGCGCCAAAGCCAAAGCCCCCAGAGTCAGTCCCACACCAATCACCATGCCACGAAGTTCTTTTTTCATATCTCCACCTTTTCCTTTTTGACCTGCCAAGCCACGCGCTCCTCGAGAAAAACCTCAAATTCACGGACATCCAAAAACAATTGTTTTTCGTGGTTGCGTAAATCCTCGAGTTGCACGCGGTACGTTCCGCCATCTGACCAAAGACGCAAAATATAGGTACTTTCGTCGCGGGTGTGCATGGGGTTATTGTGCAATGGGTCGCGTCAATCGAGCGTCAATGCAGTTATGGAACGCGGTAAACCTTGGCATTGCTGTGCAAAAACCAGGTGGGCTGCACGCTTGGCTTGGCGGCTATCCAGACCTTGCTGCTCAAGCCATTGGGCAAGCACCAACCAGCCAAAACGGGTTTCTAGGAACGGCTCAGCGTTCAGCAGGGCTTCTAAATCTGCATCGGTGTTTGTTTGCTCGAGGATGGCTAGACGCACTTCAACAATGGCGTGGATTAAACGCCGCCTTGGACGCTCGAGGGGTTCGGGTAACAACGCCCGAATCTGGATTGGGTTATGGCTGTACAACCCGTACTCGAGTTTCATTTCTTCAATCACATTGGCGGTGGCGGGGGCTTCTAAACTGGCTAAAAACGCTGGCTCGAGGGTTGGGTTGGCTAACCAAGCCATAAATGCCAAGTTACACTCGGTATCGGCAATCCAACGGGCATTTTCTTGACTTTGGGCAAGTTCTAAAGCCGATTGGTACAAGCCTAGGGCTGCTGGTTCATCGGCTAAATAGCGCCACACCGCCGCTTGGGTGTTCAGGGCAGTAAACCGAGCAGCTGGACTGAGTGGTTGAATTTCTAACGTCTCGAGGGCAGTATTCATGGCTAAACCGACTTGCCCAGCCTTAAAGTGGGTCAGGGCTAAATTGGCATATGCCACACCCAAGCTGTGTGAATCGGATATTTGCTCAGCAATCCCAATGGCTTCGCGCCAACCAGTCTTGGCACGTTCAAAGCGCTCGAGTTTTTCGGCAGTCGTGGCGATGTTTTGTACCACCCGTGCCGAAATCGCTAAGTTTTGGGTTTGCCGCGCCAGTTGCAGGGCTTGTTCAAAATAATCAAGGGCGCTTTCTAAATTGTTACTGAACCCCTCGATTGCCCCCAAATTGGAGCAAGCCGACAAACGGGTTGTTGGGGCTGTAGCCTGAACCAGTGAACCGAGCAGTTTTTTGGCTTCTGGGAAATTCCCAAGCTGCAAATAGGCAGTGCCTTGCAACAAACTTACCTGCTCGAGTTTTACGGGATCGTTTAAGCGCTTGGCGGCTCGGGTCGCATCTAAACTGACCTCCAAGGCGGCTTGGGCTTGACCTGTTCGCAGCAACCAAGAAGCCTTTGCTTGATGGGCAGCAAATTCTACATGGTCATCTTGACTTGTTCGCGCCAAAGCAAATAATTGCCCAACCAAAGCCTCTAAAGCCTGCCAATTGGCTTGAATTTCAAAGATACGCTGCTCGAGTACATATGCCCGAAGCCGCAACGTGATGTTGGTCTCGAGTCCAAGCACTTTTTGACAAAGTGCCAACGACTGAGCTAAGTCCAAACCAAAACGCTGCTCGGCAAAATCCAGCCAAGCGCTTGCCGCCAGATTGGTCTCCCCTGCCTCGAGCCAGTGCTTGGCGGCACGTTCTGGTGAGCCAGCTAAAGCAAGTGCAGCGCGGCGGTTCAGCAGTTGCCAAACCGCCACAGGGGTTTCGAGACGCATTTTTTCTAAGTCTGGCAGTTCAAAGCCAGTTAAAATCTCAGCCACTTCCAGTTCATTGCGCTCGAGTAACTTGGCAATTAAAGCCGTGTCCAAAATACCAACCACGGCGTAAGCTCGCTTAAAACGCTCAAGGTCCGGGATGGTGAGTGTTCCTGTCTCGAGCAGGGCGATTGTGGCTGTCAGTGGCAAGCCCCCCAGTTCGGTTCGCAAAACCGTTTTGAAACGCTCAAGTACCTCGATGGCTTTGGCTCGAGTCTGATTCTCCAAGTGCGCTTTCATCAGCAACTGAACTGCACTTTCATGCAGAGGGTCAAGGGCTAACAAAGCCTCGAGCAGTTGAATTTGGGCTTGTCCTTGGCTTTGCAGTGCGGCTTGTAGTAAATTCTCGCGGCGTTCTAAGCGCTGTTTTTCGCGTTGGATGCTCAGCCACTCGAGACCTTCATCGGATAACAAACCATCCATACCCTGCATCAATTCGAGGTCTGTTTCTGAGGTGGTTAGTCTTAAATTTTGTAAGAGCAACGTGTCTGAAACCAGCAGCCAATCGTTTGCCCAAGGCAATTGCCGCAAACTGTAAATCGCTTGGCGTAAATTCTGGGCAGCCTCACGCCCCCACAAAAAACGCTCGGCTTGGGCGCGGCTTAAACCAGTCGGATGATGCGCCGCGATTAACGCCAACAATGCGGCAGGTTTGCCTTTGACACTCAAGGCTTGGTTGGCATAAAAAAACTGAGGTGAACCAAACAAACAAACACTCAGCATAGGCATACATTTAACACCACATGCACAAGGGCGTTTGTTCTTAGGGACATTGTAAGATAGACCGATGTTGTTCCATGATGCGTTTTACCGCTTTATTTTTCTAAAAAACCCCGAAAAAACTCGAGGATACTTTGAGCAAGTCTGCCAGAGCGCAGGGGTTCTTGGTACGATTCTGCTTGCCGAAGAAGGCATTAACGGGATGCTTTGCGGCTCGAGTGAGGCTTTACAACTGGTGCGCGATGCACTCGAGGCAGATAAAAATTTCCAGAACCTTTTTTATAAACGCACGGCTTGCAGTCAACAAGTTTTTAAGCGCCTGAAAGTCAAAGTCAAGCCCGAAATTGTACCGCTTGGCATTGAGGGCATAGACACCCAGAATTTTAAGGGACAGGATGTTTCGCCGCTCGAGTGGCAGGCTTTGCTCCAGCGTGACGATGTGATTTTTATAGACAACCGCAACAGTTTTGAATTTGAACTCGGGCATTTTAAGGGCGCAATCAATCCCAATATCGAGCATTTTAGAGATTTTGCCGAATACTTAGAAGCTCACCTCCCCGAGTGGCAAGCCCAAAATAAAACCGTGGCAATGTACTGCACCGGCGGGATTCGCTGCGAAAAAATCACGGCTTGGCAAGCCATGCGCGGTTTTAACATTTTGCAACTCGAGGGCGGGATTTTGAACTATTTTCAAAGCATAAACAACGCCGAAGAAGATTATGACGGTACATGTTTTGTCTTTGATGCTCGAGAAGTGCTGGACACGAAAAACCAAGAAGCCCAGATTTACGATACCGATTTTGTCAGCAACACCGCACGGCTTTTTAGTTCGGCTCGAGAAAAATAATCTCATCAACTGAATTTATACTGCTTTTGTGATTCGCCCAGCAAAGATTTTATTGGCATCTCGAGCTTTGCTCGGGTTGTTGATGCTTTGGTTCGGCACACATCACCTTGCGCCCGGGTTTGAACAACACCTTTTACAAATCGGTTTACATGCTCATGCACAACAAGAAACACTGCAATGGTCTGAGGCTCATCCACACCCAGAACATTGTGATTTCTGCAATGCTTTTGGTTTTCTTGGCGTAACCCTAGATAATCCACTGCCCAGAGCAGATAACAAGAAAAACTTAAACTCGAGCTTCAAGTTTCAGTTTGTGGC
>JAYWHB010000449.1:0-3239 GCA_043777915.1 Deinococcales bacterium | reverse complement strand
GGGCTTGGGTTGCTCGAGGGGGCTGGGGTTGTTGTGCCGATGGGTGGGGCTGTAATTGTTGGACTTGGATTACTCGAGACTGGGGTACTGCTGGCTTGCGGGGTTGATTGGGCTGCTGGGGTGGCTTGCGGGGCTGGGGGTGTACTCGAGCCATTGTTTGGGGGGGTAACTGTTGGCGGTGATGCCACTGGTGGAGTGACTGTGACAGGGTTGACTGGTGGACTCGAGACGGTGTTCGGTGCGGCTACGGTCACGGGATTTAAGCCTAGCGTGGTGCTTGCGGCTGCCTGCGGGGTCTCGAGGGCGAGTTGACCAGATTTAGGAGTAATAGCATCGAAGGGTTGTTGCACAGACCATGACTTGGATTTAAGACCATCGGCTAGTCCAAAAGTACGGTCATAGACTCGAGCATAGGATTTTGCGAGTTGTTGTTCGTTGTCTTCGTTATTGGCTGGGTTATCCCATGTGTTCGATTCAACATTGTAAGGCAAAATGCACCAGAAAATAGCGATACTACAGGCTCGACTGTTTGCCACTACTCCGCCTCGAGCGCTAATCATTTGCACTTCGCCATCACTTGAGTACGTCGCATATGTTTTTATGGCTCGAGAAAAGCAATGCAAAGCCTTACTATCAAAATAAAATAGGCGTTCTCAATTCGAGTCTATAAGGATAATCGGATTCATCTAAGCCATCCTTAAACCAAGTCATATGAAATGGGATTTCAGGCTGATTGTAAAAATTGAGGATGGTCATTGGACGCTGCCCGATACAAATCGATTCTATTTCTGGTGGACTATCTTCATAATGTTTTATACGTTCCATGAAATCTATACCTAGCTCTCGGAGCAAAGCGTAAACTTCACTTCGCTGCATCTTTTCGAGTTCTGCATACCAAGGTATTTCGTTCAAAAGAGCTGTGCGTGTATTCGTTGTAAAGTTAATGCCCATACGGTTAGGAGTTCTGTTCCAATGATCCTCGCCTGGTTCGGCGCAAATAGTGAGCCTGCTATAAGTAAGACCCTCTCCTCCAATGGGATGCCAAATGACTCCCTCAAACTGTGCATAGCGGGATCCTTTAGGCTTTACTATTCTGCCCTCATTCATTGATTCGCAAATTGCTATCGCTTCGGCAATGGTTTGAGTTGGGTTAAACCGCCCAAGTACGCCATTGGAAATATATTCCAGAAATGCTTTTCGTCCTAGAGTATTCATCGGAAACAACCATTCTTGAGGAAGAACTTCAAGTCACGACCTTCCCTCCGATATTTCAAGGCTTCACTCTCCTTAAACTCAAGTTTTTCGCCTCGTGCCAACTTTTCTTCGGCTAAATTTCCAAGTTCGTCGGAATTCTTTAAGCCCATCTGAAGTTGCCTGCGAACTTCGTCAATATTATTATTTAAAAACTGCTTTAATTGCTTCATTTCGGTTGCAGTCAAATTGGCACCACCCTTAAATGAAGCTTCGAGTTCACCATTTACAAACCTAATCTGTACCTCTAGGTTTTTTCCATAGTCTAAGTGAAAACCCGTGTTTGCAAAATTGGCAGCCAGCCCTGTACCAGTTTGAAAATCAAATCCTGCGTTGTGTACTAACCACTGCCCATCACCCACAAAGAACGTATGGTCTCGAGCAACCGTTAAGTTATACATTTTCCGAGCTTTGACTTCAATACTAACGCTCTTCACAAATCCAATTTCACCATTTGCTCGACGTAACCAATTATTGGGTTGGAGTTCACCAGCATTCACCCAAATACCACTGGCTCTCTTGTTCGGCTCGACGAGAGCAAAGAAAGGGTGTTCTGGTGTTGTGGTTATCGTCTCGAGTTTCTTATTGTTCGTCTCGAGTTTAAGTACCACCATGATTGGGTCAATGTGTTCATGGGTAGCTGTAACTTCTTGTGGACGCTCGAGTTTGGTTTGTTCGTTATGAGCTAGGACTTGGCTTCCCACGCCAATACTTGAAATAGCAACAGCAGTTAGGGCGGTTTTAGCAACACTCTTGGATTTCTCGAGGGTAGATTTGGCTTTCCTTGCCATGTCATTAGCGGCTTGGGAAACCCAAACTTTTGTATCTGCTGTAAAGCTGTTTCCTCTTTTTAAGCAATTCGCAATCATGTTTACTCCGCGACCAAGGCGAGTACCCGCAAGTGCGCTACCTGCCCTAAACAAATCATCCGCAAGTCCTCCGACTCCATTGCGAATCAGACTACCGAAACTTTTGAATAAACCCTTAGCTGCCATTCTAGCAAGTCCAGCGAAACCCATTAAATCCATCATCTCGAGAAAGCTACCACCAGTGTTGTAAAAAGCATCAGAGCTATAATCATTAGTACCAATGACATAACCAAATAGATGAACTGCTTGGTGTGAATCCGGTGCGCCCATTGCACAACCAGCTAAAGACAAAATACCAGTAGGATTCGAGCAGTCTGCTAAGTGACTTCTTCGATCTTGAATGAACTTATAAATGAAACCATCTTGCCTAGCACCTTGGATTAAGAACTGACGAGCTTCACTGGGCGGTGTTGTACTAATCATCAAGCTCAACATCATGGTCATGGCGATTTTATCCTTAGCAGAGAAACCACCTTGTAAAATAAAGGCTTTGTAGACTTCCATTGCTTTTGCAGCTTCTTCTCCCATATTAGCTCTGACATAACGCTTTTGGAACTTGAATTCCAGAGTAACCAGATCATCGGCTTCTTTATCATTTAAGTTTTGTCCAGTGGCAGCTTTGCTGGCTAATTCCAAACGGCGTTGTGCCTCTGTAATATCTTCAGATTTACAGGCTTCGGGTTCTCGTCCTCCTCGAAGGGCATTAAAAAAGTCTGAGCGAATGACTAGCGTATCAATGCAATTTTTATCAGAATCATAGACCCACTCGAGCGGTTTGATCGTAATGCCTACTGTTGATTGGCTTGAGACTGGTTTTACAGCACTCACCGGAGGCTTAACAGTAACTGGATTAACAGGCACACTCGAGACTGGAGCAACAACACTCACCGCACTACTCGAGCCAACAATCGGCGGGGTAACTTGGTTTGGTGCAGTTATCGTTATTGGATTTACTATTGGCACACTCGAGGAAAGCGGGCTTTGCACACTGGTTGGGCTTACAGCACTCGAGACCGCGCTTGGCAAGGTGTTGACAGGGGCTGGTAAGGGGATTGGTTGGTTGGTCGAGACTGGGTTTGGGTTGCTCGAGGGGGCTGGGGTGATGGTCGTGCCGATGGG
>JAYWHB010000448.1:0-9050 GCA_043777915.1 Deinococcales bacterium | reverse complement strand
TTACCAAACCGTCTTGGGCGAGCCACAAAGAATTGTCCACCAAAGAGGAATGGCTCAAAAAACATGGTTTTATCCACATAAATCAAATTGTTTTCACGTAGTTTAGTGAAATCTTGAAAACCAGTTGGTAAACTCATCGGTCTATTCTAACGCAGCTTTGGCTTCAGCATTTTCATCCCACGGCAAGAAATCTGTGCCGCGTTCAATCGTGCGTTCATGTCCTTTGCCAGCCAGCAGCACCGTGTCACCGTCTCGAGCCATCGCAATGGCAGCGCGAATTGCTTGGCGGCGGTCTGGTATTAGTTCATAATTTTTTCCGCCAGCTTCAAGGAAGGCGGTTTTGATTGTCTCGAGAATGGCATTGGTGTCTTCGGTGCGGCTGTCCTCTTCGGTAAAAATGGCATGGTCAACCGTTTTGGCTGCCACCGCCCCAATTCCAGTCCGCCGATTCGGGTCGCGTTGTCCAGCCGCACCAATCACCAGAATCAGTTTTCCTTTTGTGGTTTGTCGTAAGGTACTGGCAGCGACCTCGAGACTTGCGCCTGTATGGGCAAAATCGTTAATCACCCGAAAAGGTTCGGCTTGTAGAATCTGCATTCGCCCCGGCACACCCGTAAAAGTTCTTAAACCTTGCTCGAGTTGCTGCTCGGTTAAGCCCAAATGTTGCCCAATCGCATAAGCTGCCGCAGCGTTGCTGGTGTTAAAACTGCCAATCATCTGTAAGAAAAGCGGGTATTCTTCAAAACCATTTTTCAAGCTAAATTTTATTCCCTGTGCAGTCTCGAGGATATTGATAGGTTGCCAGTTAAATTCTGCGCCAAATGAATCTATTTCTGGGTACTCGAGGTTTGCTTCTTGCTTAAACGCCTCGAACTGCGCCCAGAATCGCTGTAAAAAACCATGCTCAATTAGGGCTAGACGGCTTCTGGCGGGAAGTTTGGCTTTGGCGGCAAAATAGCCACTTTCCGAACCATGAAAATCAATGTGGTCATCTGGATAGAAATTGATAAACGCCCCAACTTCAAAATCAATTCCAGTCACCCGCTCGAGTTCAAGCGCATGGCTGGAAACCTCCATCACCACATGGGTACAACCAGCCATTAAAAACCGGTGCAGTAACTCGTAAACTTGTGGCGATTCTGGAGTGGTGAAATGCCCCGGCAGGTGTTCTTCACGTCCAGCGAAGCGCACCGCCACGGTACTCATTTGGGCAGTCTTTAAGCCAGCGTTCTCGAGCAAATGATAGACCAAAGCAACGGTGGTGCTTTTACCTTTAGACCCTGTAATTCCAATAATTTTGAGTTGTTCATCAGGGCGACCCCAGATTTCTTTTGCCAATAATGCACAGGTCTCTCGAGGATTCGGCACTTTTATATACGGCACGTCTAGCTCGAGGTCTCGAGAACCAATTATCGCCACTGCACCATTCTCGAGCGCTTTTGCAATAAAATCATGACCATCAAGCGGTTCGCGCCCAGCCAGAGGAATTCCAGATGCAGCCACAAAAATAAAACCGGCTTTAACCAGTCTTGAGTCAAGGGCAATTCCTGTAATTTTAGGGTTACTCGAGAAATGGTGTTTTAATTTAGCTTGAGTTAAAAGTTCAGATAAATTCATGGCTAAACCTTAGCAGGTACAAAGACAATACCCACCAGTTTCCATTGCATTCCACGTGGCATTAAAACCAAAGTAATTTTATTTTGTGGATTACTCAAATCTGTTAAAACAACATTGTATCGGTCTAAGCCCTGTAAACCACTCGAGATGGCAAAATTTGTTGTGCCTTGTCCAGAAAAACTCCCCATGCCACCCTGAAAAAGTAAACTCAGTCCAGCAGGTGTAGCGATTTGATCAATGAAAGGATTGAGTAACAAACCAGATAAAGCAGAACTAAGTACCGAGCCGACATCACTCGAGGGTTTTGGCTGGTTTAAGGCGCTACCAATCGTGCCGCGCAGATTCTCACGCAGCGCTATAAAATCCACGGTTTTATTGATTCCAATTACATCACCAGACTTTAGGGCTTGTTGTAATTCGTTGGCTGCCAAGGCTGGCAGTGCAAAAAACCAAGCCAGAGCGACCACAAGCACCACACCAAGAGCAGCAAGACCAAATTTCATCACGACCTCCTCGAGTTCATAACCCCAGCATACTTGGTGTTTTTGATTTTGGCATCATCAAAGCAAAAAAGAAGCACTGAAAACGCGGTACGATATTGCTATGAAGGTTTTAATCACTGGCGCAACTGGTTTTATTGGCTCGCATCTGGTGGATACACTGCTGGCTCGAGGCGTTACCGTGTGGGTACTGGCACGTCCAAACAAGCCTACGGACAACTTGGAGGTTTGGGCAGCTTGGGGCGGTAAGAGAACTGGGTGCATAAAAGTAGTATAGCATAAGTGAAATAACTGAAATTAGTTCGAGATTATGCGAGATACCCTAATCGTAATGCAGGACTTGATTATCTCGAGCCTAAGCACAGGCATTAAGCTCGAGAATTGGTTCTGGTATTTAATTTGCTGGCGCACTTATTTTTCTTTTGATTCGTTGAAGCGCTCCTGAAATTTCAGAAACTGGCGTACTGGTAGCTGCGTCAGCTTTGGTATAAAACTCGAGAGCTAAGGTTAAATCACCGTCTACCTCAGCACAAACTCCTAGTGCATGAAGAATTGTAAAAGTTGTCACTCTCGGGTACATACCTTTCCAGATGGCACAAGCACGATCAACTCGAGGTGGCGACGCTAAAATAAAGATTAAGGCTTCGTTGTAGGTTTTTGCATCTGCCTCGTTCATACCTGTAGTTTTCTCAATAAATGGCAGAGGTTCGTTCACAACATAAGGAGCTATATCTCGAGACATCGCGGTTACTGTCCTCTGAAGCATAAATTCGATCATTTCAGTTCGTGTTGCTAAGACCTCGTTTTTTTCATCTTCGCACAGTTTATCTGTTGAACTTTGCCGTAGTGCTGTTGAATAGAGAACCGTACCACGTTCAACATTGACTGCTTTTGGTCGTATTGTAAATGAACCAAAACGAGAGGTGCATGAAACGTTGTATTTACGCCATTCCCATTGGATACACTGACCTTTAGCATCGTATTTTTTGCAAATGCGTTTATCAGTGTCATAGTCAGTACGTTCTTCGGTGGTGTTACGATCTTGAAATTCACCAATTGTGTAATCGCCAACCAAAAGAATTTTTGCACCGACCAGACGACCAATCTGAGAAGCTGTTTGGTCATCTAATAAGCCGCTTTGTGTCAAGCGGAGTTCTTTTAAGACATCAGAAATTTTACTTCGATTAATTAAAGTAAAATAAGGGGCATTTCTGACTTGTATTTGACTAAGTGTCGCTTCGATTTCAGAAGCAATTACTACAGCATTTTTATCATCTAAATTTCCAAACGGGATGACCGCTAAACTATCTCGGTAAGCCTCAAGTGAAAAGCGTGGTTGTACTGTCACAGGAACAACGACCGATGGAATGCGGGCTGGAACGCAAGCGATTAAACCAATGAGACTAAAAAGTACCAACATTTTTTTCATATCAACTGCTCCTTATTTGATTACTGCTCGAATCTCACCGGCATTGACGTTGGTTATTTTTAAACCAATATCTTCAAGTTCACCAGCTAGGTTTTCGACTGTGTTTGAGTAACGAATCTCGAGTTCTGCTCCTGAACTATCAAATTGCCTATTTTTGACAGCTTGGACATTTGCGAATTTTTTTATTTGGTCAATAATTTCGTTAAGTTGCTTAAACCCACTTAAGCCACTTATCTTAAGAATAAAAACTCGACTGGCTAGTGTTGGGTTTGCTTCCCAGTTGCGTAATTGGGCTGCGATGCTTGGTGCAGCGCGTTCGGCGGTGCGTTGTAGGGCTGTCTTACCAGCAATCATATCAGCCACAGCGATTCCAATACCCGTGAAGGCTTCACTGATAAAAAGTTGTCCACTGCTTAAATCCACACCTTTTATTTCAATTCGTGCTTGATAAGCTCTAAATCCTGCTTGGGTGACTTCGGCAGGTTGAGGTGTAACTTCTTCGGCAAAAGCCTCACCCGTGATAAGAACATCTGCTCCAAATTTTAAGCCAAGGTCTACTAAAGATTGTTTTGAACCGCCCCGTAATACAATAGCAGCTTCGTCTCGAGCTTTCAGTTTTTCTGCTTGGGCAACATCAATCACTCGAAAACCCTGACGAATTAAAACTCGAGCCATTTCTGTTTCTACGGCAGGGTCTGGAACTTGACGACGAATAATTTGCTCTGGGATTAATACCATCACTTTTAGGTCTTGAGGAGATGCTTGAGCCGTGAAAATACCAAAGAGCGCAATAATTAAAAGCCAGTATTTCTGGAATTTCATGGGAACAATTCCAATTTAACTTGATAAGGTGTGTCGTTTTGAGTCTTTGAACTGGTAACTCGCACAAAAATTGTTTGTGCATTAGCAACTTTAGGTCCTTCAAGTCGGTTGAGGGCAGTTGGAGCAATTGACTTTTCGGCATTATCAAAAAACTGGGCAGTATAGGATGCAGATAAGTTACCAGAAGATGGATTCAAATCAACACTATTACTTAAAACAACACGATAAGTATTATTGGCGGGAACATCGAATTTCCAATAATCTTGGTCTGAGCCATCAATGGTGCCGGTTACAATTGATGTGATTGGATTAGCTAAAGCGAAGGTATCGTTGGGTGTATTTGTTTCTGATGGAATTGGATTAACAACTGCCCAGATAAAATCTGAAGTGTTATTGTAACCTGTTACATTAGCTGTTACTTTACTGACTCCAAGTGTGAGGGCTTTTAGTTTGCTTGCATCTTCTTTGGTGATTTCAACAATTCCAGTTGGGTCGTATGTCCAACTAGGCGAACAGGTCAAGTCTTTACGAACCAATGACCCACTGGTATTTTCTTCAAGCCAGCTTCGTTTGAGTTGAATGTCCAAGATTTGTCCAGTTGTAAGAACTGCCTTTGGAGCATTAATAGTCATTTGAAAACCATCAGCCGAAATTTTGTTTTTACTTGAGCAAGAATTATCACTCAGAGATGATAATAGTTCACATGATGATAGCACTAATCCTAGAACACCCATGATTGCCATTACTTTCAGTTCTTTTTTCATATTTTTCCTTTACTTAGCTCGAGCGCGAATTTCACGACCTGTGATTGCAGAAACTTCGAGTCCTAATCCTTCTAGTAGAACAGCCAATTCTTCAACTTTCCCCCTAAATTCAATTTCTACCAATGTGCCTGCTGAGTCAAAATCACGCGGTTGAACGTTTTGGACACCAGGACTCGCAGCAAGTCTTTGAATAAAGGTATTAAAAACACCAAAGCTCCTAAATCCAATCGCTCTCAACAAGTAAACTGGAGCGCTTGCCATTGCACCTTGAATCCACTGATTTAAGCGCGATAGAACAGCAGGGGAGGCTTCTGTAACAATTGACTTAAAAGTGATACCAACAGCTGATTCGATGGTGGCATCATAATTCAAGCCATCAAAAGAATCTGTCCAGATGACCTGTGCTGTTAAGGCATCTACTAAGCGGAGTTCCAAAACCCCCTGAAAAGGAATGAGATTGTTGCGAACTAAAGCAGCCGGTGGATTAGGTAAACGTGTAGCCTTGGCGCGTCCTGTTAAAATCATATCTACTTTTAGCCGTGTTGCAAGTTGGGCTAAAGCTCGAGGGCTTTCCGTTAGGGCAACCAATTCTTCTCGAGAAACGTTTTGTTCGATTTGGAGTTGATCAACTACACGGTAGCCAATATCAGCTAGTGCTTTGGCAAGTGCAATAGCCGCCGCATTACCATTCCAATCACGTAAACCCTCTACACTTTCGGGAATCACAATGGCAATTCTTGGATCATTAAAGCCTTGGATGATACTACGTAAACTTGTGGCAATGGCTCGTCCGTCTACCGTAGCAATAATCCGCACCTGATAAATTCCATTGTTGGCGCTTTCGGATAGAATCTTATCGAGTCGAGCAAATCCCTGAGAACGTTTCAGAATTTTGTCCTCTATAAGTTCTGCATTTTTTACTTGAGTCTCTGAGCTAAGAAAAACGCCTACGCCTTGCTCAACTGCATTTCTAAGTGCATCTGACAACGCCAATTGTCTAGCACTCGAGACTGCCAGACCCGCATTTGGAGCAGCTTGTCCGATACTTTCAACTTGGCGCTGTGCAGAAACTTGGTGAAAACCGAATACCAACCACAATAGAATAATAATTCTTTTCATATTGCCTCTTTAGTAAACAAATGTGACTTTGAAATCTTTTAAGAATGGTTTTAGGCTATCGGCTTGTAAAATCAGTACGCCATCCCCTTCGGCAATGCTGACATCGCAACGGTCTGTACCAAGCGCTTTGGTGGCTTTAATCATCAATTGTCCTGGTCCACCTCGGTCAGTGAATTTCACAGCATCTTCCATACGACGTGTGAACGCAGCAATCCCAACATCGTTGGCAAAACTACTTGAAACAGTTAAAGTTCCCCAAACCTCACCGCCACTTGGACCGTAGATTTTAGGACTCATGCAGGGTGAGTAGTTTGTCGCACGAGCATCAATGATCAGTCCTGTGTAGCTGGGAATCACCGCCGTACTAATTGCTGGACGTGCAGGATTCGGTTGTGCAATTGTGGCTGGCGCAGGGGCTGGTGTAGGTGCAACCGTACTTTGAAAAGATTTAGGTGGTTTGACAGTGCTATCATCAATCAGTTCTGGGTAAACTATATCTGCTAGTGAATCATCTCCGACGATATTAAGTGCAAACGAGACCTTAGCGATAAAACTCCCATCGGTTTTTTTCTCGAGCTTGCCTGAGTTGCGAACTTCTACCGCTCCTTTCAAGAAGCCGCTAATACTGGTTTTAATGCTGTCATCTGCTAACTCAAGATTTTTAACAGTGGTTTCTGAAGTGACTTGAACTCCCTGAATTGCGCCTGTCAATAGTCTTTGGGCATCGGCTCGAGCCGCAATAAAAGAACGTACCTCTGCTTGAGCTTGAGTCAGACCACTCGGGGCAACACCCTTACCTTCGGCAATAAGAATGCCTTTAGTCCAATTAATCTGTGTCCCAGTTGGCAGTTTCTTAACGGTAACGGCATCACCATTTGTAGCTTGTGTGAAGACAGTAGAAATGGTGAACAGTATAAAGAACAACCCAATAACTCCTTGTTTCATATAGAACCTCTCTTTCTTACGAATGAAAACACCCATGCTCGAGACATGAGTTTTGTTGTTCATGCACCAAAACTCCATTGCTCTCACTTTTTCTTGACAACTTGAGCATGGCAATTTCTCGAGATTTGAAATAATCTTTTTAGGCGTTCACCACATGTTTTCGGGGGATATTCTGGGGGTTTCAAATAATTTTCGTTGGCGTTTATTTTTATGATGCACAAAGATGATTTTGCGGTATCGTTGCTCGCCGCGAATGCCTTTTTCAATGGCAAATTTGGTGGATAATTTCTCGAGGTGGGTTTTGACTGTTTCTTCGCTCACTCCCATTTTTTTAGCCAGTGCTTTGCGAACGCTGCGGCTTGGTTCTGGTTGCTCGAGAATGCAGTGCAGTGCTTTGAGCAGTTTGCACTCGCTTGGGCTGATGCTGATGTATTGATCCATTAACCTCCTCCATTCTTTTATTTTTGAATAGCAGGTAGCCCCGCAGTCCCGACCGACTTGGGACTACCTACTTGCTTATTTAACCCAATAAATCTTGGCTTGTGAACTGGTAAAACCACTACTTTTGCAAAACTGGTGTTTTCGCTACTTTTGCAATAATCTCGTACTGGACAGCTTTTGCGATCAACTCGGTGCGGTTCTTGGCTTGCAATTTTTTTCTGGCAGTCTCGAGCCGACCACGAACCCCATTTTCAGATAATCCTAAAATAATTCCCATTTTGCGGTCACTGTGTCCAACTGCAAGAAGTTTTAGTACCTCGAGTTCTTTAGTGGTCAGGTCTGGGTTGGTTGGGTTTTTGACTTCTGGTTCTGGGGTTTCGATAAAATTTTTAATCGCTTCGGGATTCACAAAAATCTCGGGTTTATGGTCTTCTTGTAATCGGGTTAAGACATTTTGCCATGCCACTGGGTTCTCGAGCGCACAGACTTTGGTTATTCCAACCCCCAGCCAGTAGGTAGCCGCCGCACTGCCAAGAATATTGACAATCCAAGCAAAAATGCTGCCCTTCTCAAGCATGGTCGGTAACATCGCTGCTCCTGCCGCAGCGCATAATCCACCAATAATCGCACTGGGAATCGTGGCTTTCCAGCCAAAGCGCATTCCAATGATGCTCGAGATACCACCAGCAATGCCCACAGCTTGGAAGGCAATCGGTAGCGAAACCCCGCCAAGCAGCATGGTGATGCCAACGCTCAGGCTTGAACCGAGGATAATGCCACTGATTGCTCCAAGGCTCGAGAGAGGTTGATGGCGCAATAACAAATAGCCACAAAAAGTAATGACAGCCGCAACTATGGGTCCGATGAAGCCTAAATATGGGCTAAGGGTATCGAATTCACTGCATATGGCGACACTGGCGTATCCAATGGTGGTGATGACCGCAAGTTGAACCGAAAATGGTATGGTTACTCGAGTCAGCGCGGGTCGGCGCGTGCTTAAAAACATGGTTTCCCTCCGTGCCGAATATGTTCTCATGTTTTAGCTTGATTGTCAGTCACTCCAAACATGGTGCGGCTGAATTTAGCAGTTAATCTGAGTCTGCTTGACTCAAGTCTAACCAAGTTGCATTAGGGTCTAGGCGGCATTTACCTTTGTCTATAACGACACTGGCTTTCCAACCTAGGTTTTCTCGTAAAGATTGAATGAGTTGTTTTAAGGCGCTGTCAGAAGCACCATTTTCGATATGCTTAAAAAAATCTTCAAGAATAAAGTTCAGGCTTAGCTCACCATTTTTAAGCAAATACAACATCAATTTTCGACTCGAGGGACGCATTTTTCGCACTTCTTGATTCACCAAAACTGTAGTTGCTTTGATGACTACTTGATATTCTGGAGACCAAACAATCGGTTGC
>JAYWHB010000447.1:0-3246 GCA_043777915.1 Deinococcales bacterium | reverse complement strand
TGGTCGCCCCGGTGTCTTCAAAGTGCCAGACGCCAGATCCGCGACGCCGTCGAAGGGGTCGACGAACCGCAGCTCGGGCAAGACCACCGCCATTGCATTGACCGTAAAATCACGCCTCGCAAGGTCAGCTTCAACAGGTAGACTGGGATTAAACGTCACTTCAAAATCTCTGTGATGAATGCCTGTACTACGTTCGGTACGTGGCAACGCCACATCCACAGTCAGGTCATTGTAGGTGACTTTTAAGACCCCAAAACTCGCGCCGACCACATCCACTCGCGCCCAAGTCTCGAGATTGGTTCTTAGGGTTAAAAAATCAATCCCTGTGACAATATAATCGGCATCTTTGACAGGTAAACCCAGCATTGTATCACGGACTGAGCCACCAACCAAATAAATTTCGCCTTGCAGGTCTTGAATGGTTTTCAGGAGTAAATCTTGCATAGTTTATTGGATTTTGGGTTATTTACCATCGTCAAAGTGACAACGAATTGCGTCCCGAATCATTTCATATAAATTGGGTAAGGTGTCGCCTTCCGTAAAAATACTTTCCCCAAGCGCACGGGCTGTATAACCGCCTTCAAGCGCTTCCTCAACAACAAAAACAAGTTCCTGCATACAAGGTATCCTAACACATTAAGAATACAAGCCTAGAACAAACGCATTGGCGTACTCGAGGTCTGGGTGTTCTGGCAGCACACTTTGAGTTTCGGCTTGTTGGACTTCCTCGAGTTTGGCATCAAGCATTTCCAGTAATTTTGGATACTCGAGTTGCCCCTGTTTAATTTCACGCAACAACACCGCAAATTCGTCTTGGTGCGGATAAGTAACGAACCCTTGCAGATGCAGTAACCGCATTTCCTCGAGAACCCGTAAACTGTGCGAGAAGGCTTTATAGTCAACCCCGCCGTCAAGCATGGCTTGCTTGGCGCGTTTGCCATAGCGTTCCTCGAGTTCTAAGAGCGGCTTGATTGCCCAATCTGCTCGAGCCGTGTAATCAAAGGCTTTCTCGAGAATCAGCAGTTGTTTTTGGTTGTTGCCACCAATAATTGTTCGGGCAAGTTTGTTATTGCCAATTAACCCAATGATCGTTTCGGCAACATCTCCGACTAAGCCAGTCACATGACCCATGTGTTGTGTGGCAATTTGTACAGCTTTTAAGTGCTTGCCTTTTTCGCTGTACTTAATGGCTTGGCTGTGGGCAAAACCCATCATTCCACCAAGGTTTCTGGTGAGGATTTTTGTTGGCTTTAGCTCTTTTAGTTGCTCGAGAAAATCTGGGTTTGAACCCTCAAGAACAGCCGTTGGATGACTTGGCGCGAATAACAAACTGACGGCGTTGATGTCGCCTCGTAAAAGTAACTTAAGCCAGAATTGAACACTCCAAATCGTGATGTCTACATCTTCGGCTTGGTTTTTAGTACCAGAATCACTCGGGTTGGTGTTTTGGGTAAATTGTTGTGGAGCGCGTTGCAAATATAAACTTTCTTTAGATGGTAAGAACACACCTTTGACATCTAAATCGCTGCTGGGTGTGGCAGTGCCAAAGAGTTGTGAACCGCTTTTAGCGACCAGCAACATCGTGTGGGGATGAATCTCGAGCATGGGAAGTATTGTAACGAAAACGACAAGGGCAACCAACACCCTTGTCATCTGGACTGCTAACTTATTTTACGTGCCGATGATACCGCCATCAGTTTTCTTGATGGACAGCACACTAGGACGGACAATACCTGTACCGTCTGGGAAAGTCGAGATGGGTTTGTCCAAAGTTCCACCTTCGCCGGGATGTTGAATGGCAGCAAAGAAATTGCGGTTGTCTGGGGTGAAAATTGGTCCGCAAATTTCTGCACCCGGTACGGTACTCATAAATTGTTGAACATGACCACGGGAAGGTCCTGTGGTTGGCACAGCAAAAACACCATCGTTTGATTTGAGGGTGCTGTTCTCCATGCCGTCAGTAGCAATCCACATATTGCCTTTGTTGTCAAAGGAGCAGTTATCAGGTGTAGCAACAGCCGAAACTTTTTCTTTGGGGAAACCAGCAAAGTAGGTGCTTGGGTCGCTTGGATTACCGCAGACCATGAATAAGCTCCACATAAATTTGGTTGCGCCAGCGTCGTTGCCTTCTTCGATAAGCTCGAAAATATGACCATCTTTGTTGTCGGCTCGAGGGTTGGCTTTGTCTATTTGGGCGGCAGTACGGCGGGTGTTGTTGGTCAGTAAGCAGTAGACAGCGCCGGTGACTGGGTTGCGCTCGAAATCTTCTGGTCTATCCATTTTGGTTGCACCGATTAAATCGGCGGCTTGACGGGTTTTAATGCAGATGTCGCCTTGGGTGGCAAAACCGTTTGCGGCAGTTAATTTGTCAAAACCAACCACCATCGGCATCCATGTGCCAGTGCCATCGGCATTGACTCGAGCCACATAGAGTGTGCCTTCATCGAGCAAATCCATGTTGGCGGCGCGGTTGCTTGGGTTATATTTACCCTTGGTGACAAATTTGTACATGTAATCAAAACGCTCGTCATCGCCCATGTACATCACGACTTGTCCACTGGCAGCAAGGCTGGTTTCTGCGCCTTCGTGCTTAAAACGCCCTAAAGCAGTGCGCTTTTTTGGGGTCATTGTTGGATCGTAAGGGTCAACTTCAACAATGAAGCCATGACGGAAAGGTTCGTTGGGTGTAGCTTCTAAGTTAAAGCGTTCATAGTAATTTTCCCAAACCCGCCCAGAGGCTTTGGCTGGCATACCATACCGAGCGTGAAGGGCTTTGATATTGGCATCTTTAACATTGTCGTTATAGGCAAAGTATTGGTTAAAGTTCTCTTCACCTGTTAAAACTGTTCCCCAAGGGGTCGTGCCACCAGCGCAGTTATTGAGCGTACCCAAGACCAATTTACCAGTTGGGTCAGCACGGGTTTGCAATAATGGATGTCCGGCGGCTGGTCCAGTCATTTCCATTGGGGTGTTGGCGGTAATACGGCGGTTGTATCTCGAGACGGGTTGGTATTCGATGTTGCCATCACGGTCACGGAAGACTTGGACAACTGTGCCACCGTGGGCGGCGAGTTCAACATCCACTTGTTGTTTGGTGGCTTTACCAGCCGCATAACCACGGAACATCAATTCTGGGTTGGTGTACTCGTGATTAACCCACAACAGGGCTTGGCTCGAGCGCTTGCTCTGGTAGCCGGGGAGTGGCAAGAACGAAACGTAATCGCAGTTATAGCCAAAGCTATTTTC
>JAYWHB010000446.1:0-9064 GCA_043777915.1 Deinococcales bacterium | reverse complement strand
GCGCATGACCCCGTACCGCCAACAATGTCACCAGTACCACGGGGGTCTTGGTGCTTTTAAGTTCCAGCAAATGCTCGAGCCACAAATTCATTGGGCTTAAGGTATCAAATTGCGACTTGCAAAGGCAACAATTTTTGAATTCAGATCAATCGTGCGAATTTCATCAAAAACCATCAGCACCACCAAAAATGTTTTCTCGAGAACACAACAGAGTACAATCAACCATGACCATAGAAGAAATCAATCAGTTATCTGTAAATCAATTCCAAATCTATTTTCAAGGGGTTCTCGAGCATTCACCCGACTATGCAACTCGAGTAGCTCAGAAACGCCCATTCATAGATTTTACTGCCCTTTTCACAGCCTTCAAAAACGCGATTCTTGAGGATGACCAAGATGCACAACTTCGGCTGATTCGCGCTCATCCGGACTTAGCGGGTAAAGCCGCGATTGCTGGTGAACTGACCCAAGAATCGGCAAATGAACAAAAAAGTGCTGGGCTAGACCGCTTAACCCCCGAAGAATTTGCCGAATTTACTCAAGTCAACACCGCGTACCACAAAAAGTTTTCGATGCCCTATATTGTTTGTGTCCGCGAACACAGCAAAGAAAGCATCTTAGCAAGCGCAGTTCAACGCTTAGAATATACACCAGCCCAAGAAATAGTTACGGCGCTCGAGGAAATCAGTAAAATTGTGCGCTTACGTTTACTGGACTTGGTGTTGGATTAAAGACTTTGAAACTTTGTGGTTCAAAAGGACGTATCTCCTAGCATCTGCGACTTTGGACGCATGACAGATTTTGCGCCACAAATTACACTTTGCATAGTCTTACTAGGAGGACATATGAAAACCTTGGAAAATCGGAATCAACAACTTGGATGGGTGCTACTTGGCATTGCTGGTTTGGTACTGCTCAGCACGATCAACGGTGCAGTCGAAGGATTCTTTTGGGTGGGTGCGGTTGCCCTCGGATTCTTTTATGCTTACCGCCAAACGGGTCAACATGGATTGGTTGTACCGGCGGGAATTCTAGCTGGCGTTTCGACGGGCATTCTGCTCGAGGGCATCACTCCATTTGATGGAATTTTCTTAGTCGGACTGGCTTCTGGTTTTTGGGCAGTGCGTTTACTCGAGCCGCACCGTCACGCTTGGGCGCAATACCCCGCTTGGGTTTTAACGGCTATTGCTGGAATGGTTTTTGTTTCCTCAAACGCTTGGGTAGTTGCTCTTTCGTTGGTTGCGATTGGTGTCTACTTACTGGGTAAGAAACCAAATGTAACGGTTAATACCACGATACAAGCCCCCAGTGTTTCACAACCTAGCAAGTTTGAGCGCTTAACCCAATGGCGAGCCGAAACTGCTGCAAAAGCCAACCTCCCAGAACCCGAAATTCTGCGCGGTGAACAACTCGAGCGTCTAGCCCGTATGACCCCAGAAAATGTGGATGCGATGTTTGGAGTCTTGGATGCCGCTCAAATCGAACGCTACGGCAAAACCCTACTGGCTGTACTGAGCTAAATAATGGAAGGGGAGAGGAAAGGCTGGAATTACTTTTCCTCTTTCCTCTTTCCTCTTTTATCCTTATGCTCTTAGCCATGAAGATTGAACGGGTTGAAATGCTGGGCTTACCACTGGATTTAATCACGCTCGAGCAAACCCTTGAGTTACTAGGTACTTGGACAACCGACGCGACCTCGAGAAAAACCGTGGTCACATCGAACCCAGAATTTATTGTCCAGTGCCAAACAGACACGGTCTTTGCCTCCGACATTCGCAATGCCGATTTAATCACCGCCGACGGCATTGGTATGGTGCTGGCAGGTAAAAAATTTGGTTTGAAAGTCCCTCGAGCCACTGGGGTGGATATTGCCCGTGGTATCATGCAAAACCAAGGCTCGAGTCTACGGGTTTTTTTTCTTGGGGCAAAACCTAATGTGGCGCAACTTGCCGCCGAGACTTGTGCGGCACTCTACGGAATTCAAATTGCTGGGGTGCAAGACGGGTATTTTAAGCCCGAACAAGAAGCCGAAATTACCAAACGGATTCTCGAGTCAGAGGCGCATTTGTTACTGACTGGTCTGGGCGCAGGCAAACAAGAGCATTTTAACCAGCAGCGTTTAGCCAGAGTTTCGGTAGGTTGTGGCGGCACAATAGATGTCTTGGCGGGTGTTGCTCCACTTGCCCCACAATGGATTCGCGGCATTGGTTTTGAATGGTTGTGGCGAATCGTCAAATTTAAGCGCTGGCAGCGTGGCATAAAACTCCTCGAGTTTGCGGGGCTTGTCATGACCCGATCCAATTAAGCTATAATCAAAGGCGTGCATAAGTTCAAAGTTCAACCACTCGTCTCGAGTTCTTGGGGCTTGGTTCTGTGCGCTCAGAATTTAATGGGGACAAACACAGACCCGATTTGCGAAGTCTTTTTTTATACCCCAATCACTTAAATCCTTCGAGAAAACCTAGGCGCTTATCGGCTTAACGAATTTTTTCTAGGAGGCACGATCATGTACGAGGCAAAACCCGAGCATCACTTTACTTTTGGACTTTGGACAGTAGGCAACATCGGACGCGACCCATTTGGCAATCCAACCCGTAACCCACTGACTGCACCGTATATTGTCCATAAACTGGCAGAATTGGGCGCGTATGGTGTGAATTTACACGACAACGACCTCATCCCCATAGACGCAACCCAAGGCGAACGCGAACAAATTTTGCGTGATTTCAAAAAAGCCCTCGCCGATACGGGCATGAAAGTGCCAATGGCAACCACCAACTTATTTTCCGACCCTGCCTTCAAGGACGGTGCATTTACCAATGCCAATGCCCAAATTCGTGGTTATGCAATCCAAAAAGCCATGAACAGCATGGACTTGGGCGCAGAACTCGGCGCAAAAACCTATGTCTTTTGGGGCGGACGTGAAGGCGCAGAAGTGGATGCTGGCGGCAATATGCTCAATGCCCTTAGCTACATGCGTGAAGCCATGAATTACTTGGCAGAGTACAGCCAAGACCAAGGCTACGGCTTTCAGTTTGCGCTCGAGCCAAAGCCCAACGAACCTCGCGGCGATATTTACTTTCCTGTGGTTGGTTCGGCACTGGCTTTTATTTACACCCTAGATAAACCAGAGTTGTTCGGCTTAAACCCAGAAGTTGCCCACGAAACCATGGCTGGCTTAAATTTTGTTCATGCTATCGCCCAAGCCATAGATGCAGGTAAGCTCTTTCATATTGACCTAAACGACCAGAAAATGGGGCGCTTTGACCAAGACCTGCGCTTTGGTGCAGAAAATATCAAACAAGCCTTCTTGCTGGTTAAACTGCTCGAGGATACTGGCTACACAGGTATGAAGCACTTTGATGCCCATGCCTTACGCACCGAAGACGAAGCTGGGGTCTGGGCTTTTGCCAAAGGCTGCATGAGGAATTACTTGATTCTTGCTGAAAAAGCCAAGCGCTTTAACGATGATAAAGAAATCCAAGCCCTGCTCGAGCATTACCATTTCAAAGACCCAGCAGTCTCGAGCTTAACTGCTAAATACAGCCCAAGCAACGCCACCGCCCTAAAAGCCCACAGTTTTGACCGAGTTGCATTGGGCGCTCGTGGACCCGGACTTGAACTGATTGACCAATTGACGATGGAACTCTTGATGGGCATTCGCTAAACCTTCACATAAATATCAGTTCTAGGTCGAAAATCTTTCAGTACGCATAGAATCACAAGTAGTTAGCCCCTCTCCCGACTCGCTTAGGCTCGCCACCCTCCCCCAAATTACGCTTCGCTGGGGGAGGGTTGGATTGCGGTATGGGTAATACATTGTGAGCAATGGGTTTTATTGTTCTGTAGGATAGACTTTCTTAAGCTGATGTGAATGGGAATCCACCGCTCGAATTATTATTCTCATCTTTTGATGGGTACGATAACTCGAGTTTTTTATGAAAATCATTTCTTTAATGCGCGAACCAATCAACACCATCACCCACGGAATCGGTGCGGTTATGGCACTTCTTTTTACAGTTCTGATGCTGGTTTTATCGAACGGCAACTGGATTAACTTGGTGTTTGGGCTAAGCATGATGGTTTGTTACATCGCCAGTACCTTGCATCACGGCATACGCTCGAGTGAAAAAATAGAAGAATGGCTGCGCCGTTTTGACCACAGCGCCATTTACTTACTGATTGCTGGAACGTATACCCCAGTTTTATGGCATGTTCTCGAGGGCGAGACCCGTTTATACTGGTTACTTGGCGTTTGGGGTGTGGCAGCTTTTGGCGTGCTGATGAAAACCTTGACCAGACCACCCGAATGGTTTTCTTTAACAATTTATATCGGTATGAGTTGGTTTGCCATTATTTTACTACCCAAGTTTATCTCTGGCTTACCATTGGCTGCCTTTATTGCCTTGGTGATTGGTGGGCTTTGTTACACCCTCGGTGTGCCGTTTTATGCCCTCGGCAGACGGGTTCTCAAAAAAGGTTTATGGACTTCCCATGAAATCTGGCATTTATTTGTGCTGGCAGGTAGTGTCAGCCATTTTGTGATGGCAATTAATCTCTAAGCTGAGGACGGGTACAATTGCGCCCAGCGTTCTTGGCGGAGTACATCGCTCGGTCAGCAATTTCAAAGAGCTTATCTTGATGCGCCACGGAAACATCATCACACCAACCTAAACTGATTGTTACGCTTAAATCAGGGTGAATATCGGTCATGTCGGTACGGGCAATCACCTCCCGAATTCTTTCGCATAAACGGTAAACCGCTAAACCACCAATTCCGGGCAGGATTAAAGCAAATTCCTCACCGCCATAGCGAGCCACCAAATCATGACTTCGGCACTGCTCAGATAAAATTTTGGCGATGCGTTGCAGCACCAAGTCCCCAGCAGCATGTAAATACTTATCATTGATTGACTTAAAATGGTCAATGTCGAGTAATACCAAGCTCAGTTTAGAACGGGTTTCGGTCGCTTCTAAAAAAACTCGAGCCACAAAGGTTTCTAAAGTGCGGCGATTGGCTAACCCAGTCAGGGAATCCTCGCTGGCTTGACGATCCAACTGCACATTTAAGCGGGTTAATTCCTCAGAACGCTGCTGATACCACAGGGCTTCACGGCGCACATTCTCACGTTCTATTTTAACTGCCAAAGCCTGAGATTGACGTTCGGCACTTTCGGAACGTACCAACGAATCGAATTTATGAAACAATTCAAGATGCTTTAGGGCTAACTCAAACTCAGAACGAGCCTTAAAAACCTTATAAAATTCTTTATGAACATCCGACAGGTATTTTTTAGCCGTATTGACTTCAAAATGGGCTTTGGCTTGACTTAAATGTCCTAACGCCGCCTCGAATTGGCGTTGCAGCGCAAAAACCCGTCCAAATTGCAATTCGCATTCACCCAAAGACTCGAGCGACCCATAACGCTGGGCATGAACCATTCCTTGCCCAACTGCCAATTCGGCTGCCACAAAATCTTCTAAACCAGACATGATTTTAGACTGAAGGATATAGGCTTCTACCAATAACGCTTGGTCATCTGCCCGTATTAAATAGGTCAGCGCCAACTCGAGATGATCCAGCGCCAGTCTAAAATCTTCTTCTTTGGTTGGCCGATTTTTTTCTTCAATAATCGCACTGGCTAAGGCAATTAACGCCCCACCCTCGGCTCGAGTCCGCCCCATTTTTTGCGCTAAGTTAATGGCTTGATTGGCATAATCAAAAGCAAAACTCCAATTTTTTAAGTACCGATGGGTCTGGCTTAAGTAAATTAAGCTGGCTAAACGCCCACCATCAATGCCGTGGGAATTGGCAATTTCTAGGGCTTCTTCAAAGATACTTAACGCATCAGAAAAGTCGCCTAAATCTTGGTAAACCACACCAATTTCAATCTGACACGCAACAACACTTGGAAAAGTATTGGTTAAATAATAAAGATTTAATGCTTGGTAAAAATTTTCTAATGCCTCTTTTATTTTCGATCTTCGCAAATGAACTTTTGCAAGCCACCTTACACCAGTGGCTTGCATCCGTTTATTTGAATTGCCTGCTAACTGAACTAAACCTTGTCCTAATTCCTCTTGGGTTTCGACAGTTGACTCAATAAATTCGACATAAATTGAACCCAAAAGTTCAGACAACTCACCATCAGAAGTTGTCGCAGAAACGCGAGCAATAGCATTGGCTACATTTAGACTCATCATCAATAGACGCAAAGAATCAAATAAGTCTCGAGTCTCGGTTCAAAAAAAGCATCTAGCAGCCCTCACCGCAAAAATTCTTAGCTTTTGGCTTATCAGGTTTTGGTGAATCTGGCTGGTCTTGATGTGCGCCGACTTCTGCTTTATCCGACAAACTACCTTTTGCCAATGCTGCTGGCAATGCAATTAAGCAAAACGCTAAACCAATTCCGAATAGCAACCTTTTAATCATTTTGTACCCCCGTTATAGTTCTTATACCTTACCAAGTTAATACTTACAAAGACCTTACTAAAGAATTTTGTAAGTATTGCAATCCCATTGTTTCAGACAACAAGAATAAGAACTGATTGGATTTGCAAAAAATAATGTGAGAGACTTTATAAAAGCCATGCCGCCATGCCAACTTGACACCAGACAACAAAAGGCTATACTCGAGACGGGAAGAGTACCAAGTAACGCACCCACAGAGAAGTGTTCCATAAGCTGAGAAGAACACTGGGAAAGCCACAAGGGAATGTCGCCCAAGTTTTACCGAGGAAAGAAAGCCGGGCGGTTACACGCCCGTACCGTTAGAATCCTCTGGGAGCGCCCAACACAGCGCGATAGAGCGCTCGAGACAACTCGAGAAAAGCGGTGGTAACGCGGGACGGTGCAAATAAACACCTATCTCGTCCGCATATTTTACGGACGAGGTGTGTATGTTTATGAAAATCAGCCCAGACCTACCCGCAGCTTGGCAAGCACGGCTTCATTTTGATTGGCGCTTAACTTGGCTCACCAATCAGCCCACGGCTGAAGAACTTGCAGAACTCGAGGAACTTCATACCAAAATGTATGAAGTTAGTGTTCCTGAAGTAGCCATTACCGATAACCGCAAAGGTTTTGCTGGAATTGAAGGTTGGTATCGGGTGTTTGATGTTAATTTCATACAATTTAGCGATGAGAATCCATTTGTAGCGATCAAAAAATATATTGTCAACACTGATTTTCATGGACATAGCCCATTTAATCGCTTGTTGAACGACGACAAAACTGTGTTTACTGCACCAGTGCATATTTATAAAGGGCAGCGTAAAGACCTGCTCGAGAAAATCCGCCTTACTTTAGAAAGTGAGTTCGGTGATGGTGACACCTTTCAGGCAGTCTTACAAGTCAGCCCAACATACGCGATTGCTGTGATTGGTCAAGTCGTTGCCTATGCTGATGCAATCAAAACCCAATTCTCGAGTCCAACCAACCCGATTCGGAGTTTTATCGGACAACCACTGGCGGTCTCCCAGTACACCGATGGAGATGAAGATTGGATTGAACAAAGCCGTGGCATCCTCGAAATGACAGAAAACACCGTCACCATCGGTACATGGTCTAAAACTTTTGAAGCCACCGAAATGGTGCATGGTCGAGCCTTTGAAGAAGCATGGCTCGAGTTTCCAGATGAACTCATGGATATTGGATTCCACAAGCCAGATATTGCCCCGCCAGACATTGGGATGTACGATGATGAATAAATTGCCCAATCTTGAAACCGCCCAAGCCCATGCCAAACAGAACAGTATTCGAGAACGTGTAGTGTGCTACATCACCAGAGGACTCGAGCTACTGGTTTTTCTTCACGAAGTCAAGTACCCAACGGCTGGAATTCAAGTCCCAGCCGGCGGACTCGAGGCAGGGGAGAGCATTTTTGAAGCAGCGACAAGGGAAGCATTTGAAGAAACTGGTTTACAGAATCTCGAGATAAAAACACACCTTGGTTCTGGGCTGTATGAAAGTGGTACAAAACATCAGATTTGGCATTTTGTTTGGCTTACATTACGGCAGGGCGAGGCATACTATCTTGACCCTAAAGATGCACCTCTCGGGCTGGGTCGCCTCGCCCCTACGGTGAATTCATGGGAACATCTTGCAGAAGAAAATACTGTAGAAAAGTATATTTTTATTTGCCGATTTGAACCGCTCGAGAATGTGGTTTTGCATTACGATATGGATGCGATGCTGCCCGAATTAGCACAGCAGCTTGGACTCGAGCTACAATTTTTACAACCAAATAAACGCCCTTGTGTGATTTGTTACATCACACGCGGCTCAGAAATCCTGACATTTAGCGGACACCCAGACGGCGGCATTGGCGTACCTGCTGGTGGCATCGAAGACGGCGAAACGCCTATGGAAGCAGCAATTCGTGAAATTCTCGAGGAAAGCGGGCTGAGTCTCGAGAACCCGACGTACCTAGGGCGGCAAGAGTATTACTTCAAAGGGAATCACCCAGAAAATGGTTCGCCGCTCGAGTTTTACGAAGACAGGTATTACTACCATTTTGAAGTAAACGAACCTCGAGATTCTTGGGACTGGATTGTGTCAGACGGCGTTGGTGATAAAGGCAAAGTGTTCAAGCATTCGTTTGTACGGCTCGAGCAAGCAAAAATAGATTGGGACATGGATGAATTTATTGGGCAGTTAAAAAAACCGTAGGGGCGGGGCTTGCCTCGCCTAATCTGTCAAAGCCCCAAGATAAGAATGGAAGTGTTAAATTTGTTAAAGCCTATAAAAACAAATTATTCGTCAATCCTAGTCACCTCTGCATTGCCATTTGTCCTGTGTAACTTGGCAACAATTTTTCTTCTCTTTATGCTTTTTCTGACAGTTAAATTTGAGCAGAATGGACTTCCTAAATTTAATTTTGAATTTTTGAATTTTGTGTTTTGGTCAGTAATTTACTTCTTTGGATTTTTTATGAGAGTTTTTGACTATGAGTATTTTGATGACGATAATTATTATTATTCTCAATTTTTTATAAAAAAAAGTTTTAAGTTAGATAACATAACTCTAATTGAGGAAGAAAAGTATTCTGAGTCGCGTTCAGGT
>JAYWHB010000445.1:0-9089 GCA_043777915.1 Deinococcales bacterium | reverse complement strand
AAGCGAAACTCGAGTGACAGGTGTTTAGCGCCCATATCCGTGACCCATGCCTCCATCGTGTTGGCTGGATAAACCTGCGAGTATCCTTCTTGGATTTGTAAGCGCATGGTTGGTTCGGTCATGTCTGAAATCCAAACTTGGTCGGCAAAGCGCAAAATCCCAAGGTCAGCACGTCCGCCGCCACCAGAACAAGATTGCCAAATTACATCGGGATGCGCCCCTCTCAGAGTTTCCCAGACACGGTACAGCCCTTCCACATAACGCACCCAAATGGCTCGAGGTTCGTCCTTGTCTTGCCAGCCCGGTTCGGTCACATTGCGGTTCATGTCCCATTTGATAAAAGTAATCTTGTGTTTAGAAAGTAAATCGTCTATTAAGGCAATCAAGTAATCTTGAACTTCAACTCGAGCCAAGTTTAGAATCATTTGGTTGCGGGCTTCGGTACGGGTTCGGGTTGGGAAATGAATCACCCAATCTGGATGAGCGCGGTATAACTCAGAATCTGCACTGACCATCTCTGGCTCGAGCCACAAGCCAAAATCCATGCCGAGTGCGCCCACTTTTTCAATCAGTGGATTCAAGCCATTGGGGAATTTGGTCTCATCTGCCCACCAGTCGCCCAGTGCGGCGTTGTCTAAGTTGCGTTTATGAAACCAACCGTCGTCCAAAACAAATAATTCCACACCCATCGCGGCGGCAATTTCGGCAAGGGCAACTTGGTCTGGCTGGTTGACATTAAAAGTTGTGGCTTCCCAAGAATTATATAAAACCTTACGAAGCTGATGCTTATGCGGTAAAACCATTTCGCGCACATAGCGGTGTAAAACCCGACTGGCAGCCCCAAAACCAGCCCTCGAGTAACCACCTAAACTGCTTGGTGTGGTGTAGGACTGCCCAGCTTCGAGTTGCAGTGCAAAATCCCAATCGTTGATGCCAAACCCAAGCCGAGTTTGTCCGTGGATGGTGCTTTCGGCGGTCAGTTTCCAATTGCCGCTCCATGCCAACGCTCCAAACCAAACTTCGCCCGTTTCTTCGCTGGCTGGATTCTGCACAGTATCCACAGCAAACCACGGGTTGTTCTGATGGCTGCTGGTAATCCGCCGTGACTCGAGAACTTTTGTGCCAAGGTCAAGCACTTCGCGGTGGATTTGGGTTTCTTTGAACCAAGCTCCAGCCAAGTGACTTAAACGGTATTGTCGGTGGGCTGGCGGATGCCACTGGCTCGAGAAAATCCGCTCGAGTTTAACGGGCGTAACATCGTTATTCTGCACCGTCACAAATCGTTCAATCAGGTCAAGTTCGGCATGGACACGGTAGTGCAGGGTGATTAAAAGCGGATAGTGGGTATCTTTTAGCACAATTTGCAATTCGTTATCTTGCACTTGGCTCGAGACAAAAACCAGTACCGCATCGCGGACACCATCGGCAAAACTGATTTTTAAGCACGGTTCGATATACTTATTCCCGCCGTAAGCTGGAAATTCCTCGGGCAGTATGTCGGCTGCACCACTAAAGGCAGCCCAACCGTCAGATTCGCTTGGGGCTGGATAATCTTCGGCTCGAGGCAGTTTAACACCCCAATAGGAATGAACCAGTAAGCCTTGACTGTTCAAACCAAAAGCATACGCTGTGTGGGTCGTCTCGAGAATCCAAGTGTTTGCTGTGGAAATAATTGCCATGTACAGAAGTATAACGTAAGGAAACTTGGTTTCTCATCGGTATGAGAGCTTGCAGACTCGCTCATCGAGATTCGGTACACTAATACTCAGTCGCCAATGCGACACCTAAGGAGAAAATCATGAAATACGAATTACCAGCCCTGACCTACGCCCATGATGCCCTCGAGCCTCATATTGACACTGCCACGATGCAAATTCATCATGGCAAGCATCACCAAGCCTATGTCAATAACTTAAATGCCGCCCTCGAGAAACACCCAGAATTTGACATGCCACTCGAGACGATGCTGCACGACCTGAGCCAAGTACCAGAAAGCATTCGCGGCGCAGTTCGCAACAACGGCGGCGGACATTATAACCATGCTTTTTTCTGGACCCTGATGACCCCCGGCGGATCGAGTACCCCAGTTGGTGGGCTGTCCGAAGCAATTACGGACATGGGTGGTTTAGATAGCCTGAAAGAAAAAATCAATACCGCAGGAGCAACCCGTTTTGGCTCAGGTTGGGCTTGGCTTGTGGTTAAGAATGGGGCATTGGAAGTGCTTTCAACCGCCAATCAAGATACCCCGCTCGAGTTAGGTGCAAAACCAGTTTTGGCTGTCGATGTTTGGGAACATGCCTATTACTTGAAATATCAAAATTTGCGTCCAAAGTACCTCGAGTCTTGGTGGAATGTGGTCAATTGGGATATTGCCCAAGCCAATTATCAAGCTGCCAAGTAGTTGTGCAAAAACAATTAAGTTGGTCACTAGGCATCACCTCACTCGTTGGGGTGATTTTTTATTTCCTATACTCGAGTTAGCGGGTGTTGCGTGGGTCTAGTGCGTCGCGCAGACCGTCACCAACCAAATTGAACGCCAGCACCGCCAGTAAAATGGCTATCGCAGGGGCAGAACTTGCCCAAGGTGCTTCGGAAATAAAATTGCGGGTTTCCGAGACCATCGCCCCCCACTCTGGGGTTGGTGGTTGCGCTCCAAAGCCAATAAAAGATAACCCTGCGGCAGTTAAAATCGCTTGTCCGACATCAAAACTGGCTTGGATTAAAACGGGGGTCAAGGTATTTGGAAAAACATGGCGTAAAGCAATGCTGATTTGTGATGTGCCGATAGCCCTTGCCGCTTCGACAAATTCGCGTTCGCGCAGTGCCATGGCTTGGGCGCGTACCAGTCGGGCATAACTGGGCCAGCTAACAATGGCGACAGCGATAATCGTGTTGGTTAAACTTGGTCCGAGGGCTGCCGCAATTGCCATGGCTAGGATTAAACTGGGGAAAGCAAAGAAAATATCGGTGATACGCATTAAAACATTGTCCCAAATGCCACCAAATGTTCCAGCCAACAAGCCAACCAGCACACCAACTGTTACAGAAATCAGGGTCACAACCACACCGACTTGTAAGGACAACGATGCCCCGTGTGCCACCCGTCCCCAAACGCTGCGCCCAAGTTGGTCTGTGCCAAGTAAGTGTTGGCTCGAGGGCGGGAGTAAGCGTTGTCCCAAGTCTTGAACAATCGGGTCTGGGGAAATAACGGTTGCCAACACAGCAATCAGCAATAGTAAAGCCAACAGCACCACCCCAATAATCGAAGCAGGGTTACGCCAAAAGCGTTTAGAGGCTTTGGAGGCTTGTTTTTTAGGGGCTTCGACAGCACTAAGCATAGGTTATCCTTGGGTCAAACAGCGCATACAGTAAATCGGTGACTAAGTTAATCAGCGAATACGCCATGCCAGCCAGTAAAGTCACACCCATCACGGCTGGAAAATCAAGGCTGATGGCGGCATCGGTGGTGTAGCGTCCAACTCCGGGCCAGCTAAAAATTGTTTCGGTCAAGACTGCCCCAGACAATAAGCCGCCCAGTACCCCACCAAGCACCGTCAGCACAGGCAAAAAAGCATTTCTCAGGGCGTGTTTTATCACCACTCGAGACTGGGCAATACCTTTGGCTTTGGCGGTGCGAATATAATCTTGGCTCATGGTTTCAAGCATGGCAGCTCTGGTCATGCGTGCCAGCAGCGCTGAGCTAAATGCACCCAGCACAAAAGCGGGTAGGATTAAATGGGCAATACTATCGCTAAACACTTCCCAATCTCTGGCAATCAGCGCATCTATGCCGACAAAACCAGTCACTCGAGGCGGAGCGATTAAATACGCATCTAAACGCCCCGGTCCAGGCAGTAAGCGCAGTTTATTGTGCAGAAACTCGAGCAGTAAAATCGCCAACCAGTAAATTGGGGTCGCCCCACCGAGTAGTGCCATGAGGCGCACAATAATATCTGGGGCTTTATTTTGGGTTAAAGCTGCTAGGACTCCGGCTGGAATACCAATCAATGCCGCAATAAACAGCGCAGTGGCAGATAACTCGAGTGTACCGGGGAAAAAATCGCGTAAATCATCTAGGATTGGTCTGCCAGTTCGCAAGCTTGTGCCGAGGTCGCCTTTTAATAAACGCCCGACATAAGTAAAATACTGCGTTACGACAGGTTGATCTAAGCCATTTTTGGCTCTAAAATTGGCAATCATTTCATCGGTGGCTTTATCGCCAAGCGCAACCAGTGCGGGGTCGCCGGGGACGACTTGGGAGATAAAAAAGGTGGCTAAGGAAACGCCCCAAACCACGAACAGGACAAAAAATAATCTTCTGATGGTGTAATTCAGCATTTTAGGGTCTCTTTTTGAGCTATGGGCTATGAGCTTTGAGGTTAAAAGGTCAAAAGGGTTTTACTCTTACCCTTTTGACCTTTGCCTTTCGCCTTTTGCCTTATTTAGAAATTTTCTCGAAACGAACTTGACCTTGGGCGTTGCGTAAATAGCCCTTGACGCTGGTGGATAGCGTAACAGGTACTTTTGGTTGGTACAAAATCGCAAACGGACCTTCTTCAAGATGCAGTTCGGTCAGTTGCTTATAGAGTGCAGCACGTTTGGCTGGGTTTGGCTCGAGGGCGGCTTGTTGGGCGAGTTTGCTGGCGGTGGCATTATTCCAAGCATTGCGCCATGCAAGGCTTTTTGCGCCGTAATCCGACATTGGTGTAGCGTTGCCGTCCGGATCCGGAAAATCCGGAGACCAACCAACTAAGACCATTTGGGCTTTCTGAGCGCGGTAAATACCAAGTAATTCGGATTGCACAATTTGTTTGATATTGGCTTTTAAGCCAATCTTTCCAAGGTCAGATTGAATTTTGGCAGCTAAATCAGCGCACGGTACACCTGCCGCACAAGAGCCTTGTGGGACGAGCATTTCAAATTCAAAACCATTGGGCTTGCCTGCGGCGGCTAGTAACCCCTTGGCTTTTTCGACATTAACACTGTAGGGGTTGCCGGCATTAAAGCCAAATAAACCGGCAGGAATAATCGTTTGGACTTTACGGGCGTTGCCACCAGCCAAAACATTAACCATGCTGTCTTGGTCAAGCGCCCAACGCACTGCTTGGCGCACCCGAGCATCTTCAAATTGGCTGCCAGCCCCTGTGTTCATCCCGAGGTACTGCAAGCGCAAACTATCGGCTTTGTAGACATTAAATTTAGCGTCTGTGGCTTTGGCTTTAACCATATCTGGGGTTAGATTCTCGGCAATGTCAATTTCACCGCTCTCGAGGGCAATTTTTTGGGTGTTGGCTTCTTTCATCTCGCGCAAGATTACGCGGCTTAATTTGGCTTTTAGGCTCGAGTTGGGGTTAGCATCCAAGACCACTTGCTGATTCTGGTCCCAACGGTTTAAGACAAACGAGCCTGAACCCGCCGAATTGCGTTTTAACCATTCTGAGCCGTAATCGTTACCCACCGCTTTGGACTTAACCAAAACGCTGTCTACGATGCCACCAATGTTAAAGGTTAGAAGGTTCAAAAAAGCGGCTGGACTGGCGGTTTTTGGCAAGGTCACTTCAACCGTGGATTTACCAAGGGCTTTGGTGCTACCAATTTTCATATTGGCAACTTCATCAAACAAAAACGAACCGTTACCTTTTAAGGCAATCGCACGATCAAAAGTGTAGACCACATCGGCAGCCGTGACTGGATTGCCAGAAGCAAACTTTTTATTGGCAAGATTAAAGGTCACTTTCCAACTGTTGCCCGCGTCTTTAACTACCCAACGAGCCGCAATGCCGGGTTTTAAGGTGCTTAAATCTTCGCCTTCAAATTTGACCAAGGTTTCGTACAAATTGTCGGTAATCAATCCACCGCTAAATTCGTAACTGATTCCGGGGTCAAGCGAAATCAGGTCAGAGAAATCTCCGCCATAGACCAAGGTACTCGAGCGAGAATTCTGAGCCATACTGACTGCTAGTAAGCCAATGCCAAGTAATGCAACCGCGCCTATTCGTTTTCGCATACACCTCTCCTTATTTGTGAATCGAAGGCTAGTCTACGCTATTTTTGAGGTGGCTGTTTTTTCTTCTGAACCCTCGAGCATGATGAGTTTCAATCCTCGAGTGGACTGAGTTTCAATCCTCGAGTGGACTGAGTTTCAATCCTCGAGCAGTACCGCATTACCACGCAGGTGCTTCGGGTAATGATTTTTTATCACACTGCCAACCCGTTTACCCCAACCAAGGGCGAAACCGCCAGTCTCGAGTAAAACCCAACCTGCCTTGCCTTCTCGAGCAATCGTTTCGCCACGTAAGTAGGCAATAATTTCTGAATCCTCAAGTTCTACTGTATTGGTATAATCTTTGATCACTCGAGACAAGGCATGATGTGGTTCAAGACGGTTTTTCTCGAGGTGTGCTACCGGAATCCCAGCCCGCAACGCCCGTATTCCCTCGAGACTCGGGCTGTTTGGGTGAGCAATTTGAATCTCTTGACGAAACTCGAGGGCAATGCCGTCTGGAATTGCAAATTCTCGAGCAAATTCGGCAAATGGTTTTTTGTCCTTAACCGTAGGGGCGAGGTATGCCTCGCCCACCTCATGCGTCCCATTCTTACGAAGCCGTACCAGAAAATGCCCTTCGCCACGAAGCAAATGTGGATACAATCTCGAGCCAATACCACCAATTCCAGCCTTAAAACCCTGTATTGTCTCGAGACTAAATTCTGGGTGCTGCTCGAGAAACGCTGCAATCACATTTTCGTTTTCCTCAACTGCAAAAGTACAAGTGCTGTAGACCAAAAGACCACCTTCTTTAAGCAGCGCCGCCGCATTCTCGAGAATCAAGTTTTGGCGCACTGCACAAGTCGCCACGTGTGCTTCTGACCAACTTTCTATGGCTGCGTTGTGCTTACGAAACATTCCTTCACCGCTACATGGTGCATCCACCAACACACGATCAAAAAATGCACCCCATTTGTGGGCAAGTCGTGCGGGTTCTTCGTTGGTCACAATCCCGATGCAGCCCAAGCGCTCGAGATTTTCGGCTAAGGCTCTCCCCCTCGTGGCACTAATTTCATTGCAAACCAACACCCCTTGGTTTTGCATCAAAGCGGCTAGATGGGTGCTTTTACCACCCGGAGCAGCACACAAATCTAAGACCCGTAAATTTGGCTGAACATCCAGCGCCAATGCCACGGCTTGGGCGCTGGGTTCTTGCACATAATATGCCCCCGCGTGATGAAGCGGATACGCTCCTAATCGCGCTTCTCGAGTGGCGTATAAACCTGTATCTGACCACGGTACAAAGTCGGTTAAGCCTAACTCGAGGGCTAAGGCTTCCCGAGAGATTTTAAGGGCATTGGCACGAATCGCGTACTGCCGTTCAATTGTGCCTAATTCGCTTTGAAAAGCCGTAAATTCAGCCCCTAAGAGGCTCTGCATTCGTTTTAGAAAACCGGTCGGAAGTTGCCGCATTGGGGTTACTGTACCGCACAAACCAAGCCGATATTTATTGTGCCGCAAACAACCATTTTCTAAACTTGAGAATGCTAGGCTAAGTCCATGATTACGATGTACACAACAAGTTGGTGTGGTGATTGCCGTGTGACCAAGCGCGTTCTCGAGCAAAAAGGCTTGGCGTTTACCGAAGTAGACATTGAACAAAACCCAAACGCCGCCGAGATTGTGATGAAAGTCAATAACGGTAAGCGCAGTGTCCCAACCCTCGAGTACAACGGACAAGCCGCCAGCATGAGTGGTTTCTCGAGAGCCAAATTAGACGCTTGGCTCGATCAAGTGGGACTCTAAAAACAGAGGAAAGATGAAAGGGGGAAGGAGGAAAAGAACCAAATCTACCTCCTTTCGCCTTTATCCCTTAAACTCTTTGGCTTCTTCTAGCCCAAACAGCACCCGTCCAGCGCCTTCGGCAAGGGCTTCCATCTCGAGTTCACCCGGAATGACGATGACGGGCGCAATCCACGAAAGTTTATGTTCTAAGCGTTGTACCAGTTCAGTCCAACGTGCCATGCCGCCCGTTAAGACAATTGCGTCTGGGCGGGTGGTGACACTGCTTTGGGCAGCAATTGACTTAGAAACTTGCAAAATAAAAGCCGCAATCACTTGGCGAATCACAATGTCTTCGGCTTCGCGTTGTTGCACCAATTTTAAGTCAGATGTGCCGAGTAGACCCTGAAAACCACTTTCTTTGGTCAGTTGTTGCTCGAGAATCGGACGTGGAATGCTGTAGGCAAGGTCAAGCAGTGCCTCGGTTGGTAATCCACCTGAACGCTGGGCGCTAAACGGACCTTCGTCAAGCATTGCGCCTGTTGTATCCACGGCTCTGCCTTGGTCAAAGGTGGTAACGCTAACCCCGCCGCCAAGGTGTGCCGCGACAATCACAGCATCCTCGAGTCGTTTGCCGACTTCAAGGGCGGCTCGCCTGGCACAAATTCGGCTATTCAGTGCATGGAATCTCGAGCGGCGCACCACATTTGGAACACCGGTTACGCGGGCTTCTGGCAGCAGTTCGTCTACGGTTGGTGGGTCTACAATAAAGGCTGGGATTCGCAGTGCCATACTCCACTCGAGGGCAAGGGCAGCCCCAAAGTTTGCGGCATGAACGCCATGAAGGTGCTTTAAGCTGTGTTGTGCCAATTCCCGAGTCACTTTATACGTGCCAGCTTCACACGCCCCAATCAAACCACCTCGAGCCGCTATCGCATCTGGTTTGGGCCATTCACGGGTGCTTTGACGCAGCGCCCCACGGATTTTATCAAGCGCATTGGCATCCAAACCCGAAGACATATTTGGGGCAGCGCCATCCAAACTAAACATCAGTTCTTCGGCATCTTTGGGTTTGGGTTGATGTTCGATTTCTTGTTTTTCGACAAAAGCACTGACCCCTTTTGGGGTTTGCACCACTGTGGCTAAGCCAAGTTTAGTGCTGGTCGAGCCGGGGTTCAGCACGTAGACAATCATGCGTCTCTAATTTAGCACACAATCTGAAGACAATAGTTCGGAACGTTTTTGAAAAAGTGGAAGCCATCAATTAAGCTGTGAGTATCTAAAATCCACACTTAAAAGTAGCTTCCTATGAATATCCTAA
>JAYWHB010000444.1:0-3272 GCA_043777915.1 Deinococcales bacterium | reverse complement strand
ACCAATGCGTATTTTTGGTCTCAAATTTAAATAGGGAAATAATTATGGGACAAATCCTTAGCAAGTAGAAACCATGCTAGGATTTTTTATGCTCAAGCAACTTAGACAAAAACTAACGCACCTCCAATTGGATGGGCTTTGGGTCGCCAAGCCCGAAAACATTCGTTACTTGACTGGCTTTACCACCCCAAAAGATGCCAAATTATTGGTCATGCACAACCAAATCTGGCTCTACACCGACCCGCGTTACACCACCCAAGCCAAGCTCGAGTCTCGAGTCCCATTTCATATTGCCCGTTTTGAAGCAGTCTACGAACACGCCAAGCAGTTTACGCAACACAAAAAAATTGGCTTTGAAGCCGATGCAGTGATGTACTCGAGTTACGAAGCCTTATCTGAACACCTTGGCGCGAATTTACAAAGTCTGACCGATGTGATTGAACCGATGCGAATTGCTAAAAATCTCGAGGAAATCAAAACCATCCAAAAAGCCGCCCAGATTGCTGATAAAGCCCTAAACGCCATGCTGCCCAAACTGGTGGCTGGAATCACCGAGCGAGATTTTGCCCTCGACCTAGAATTTGAAATGCGTAGGCACGGCGCAGATGCCGCCGCCTTTGAAATCATTGTTGCCAGTGGCGAACGCAGCGCCATGCCACACGGCACAGCCAGTTCTCGAGCCATGCAAAACGGCGATTTGGTGACCATAGATTGGGGCGCAGCCCTAAACGGCTATCATTCGGACTGCACCAGAGCTTACCCAATTGGCGAAATTTCCGAGCAGTTAAAACAGATGTACAACGCGGTACTCGAGGCAAATTTACTGGCAATTAGCCATGTCAAAGCAGGGGTGGGTTGCAAAGAACTCGATACCATTGCCCGTGATTACTTAAAAACTCAAGGCTACGACGAAGCCTTTGCCCACAGCCTTGGGCATGGGGTCGGACTTGCAATTCACGAAGCCCCAACTTTATCGCAACGCGCCGAAGACACTGCGGTACTCGAGGCTGGCACAATTGTGACGATTGAGCCGGGCGTGTATCTCGAGGGTATTGGTGGGGTACGGATTGAAGATTTGCTGTTGGTCACGGAAAGCGGTTGTGAAATTCTGACTGGGTTGCCCAAACCAAGGTTGTAATTTAGCAGCCAAAAAAAAGGCAGCCACTTAGACTGCCTAACCAACTAAAAGTCGGGGAGTTGTACAGAAGACTATAAGCCATTACAGTTTATTATGTCAACTACAATTCCCCTGCAAACGCCTTGGACAACACACTGGGCAGCAAAGCATTTAGCTCGAGCCGAGTGGCTTCTTGCAGTTGCTCGAGAGAAGAGATTTGAGATTTGAAATCATCCACTTTTGTAAGAATTTCTTGCTGTATTTGCAGCGAAGGTAACACAATTAAAACGTCTTTTATCATACCAGCATTCCAATTTGGTTGCGCTCCGCCTTGTGATTGTTCACGCATATCCTTGTATAAACTTTGCAACCAAAACTGAGTAAATCGGGATTCGAGAATATCTGGTGATGGCAGCACAGCACAGCAAGCCTGATTTGTAGAGGCTTCGAGCATTAGCCGACCTGTACGTCCTCGAGTTTGTCCTTGTCCATATAAAGCAATTAAAATTGTTTCTGGTGGAAAAAGTTTAGCGCTACTTCCTTCTAAACCTTGTTGTGTGATGTGTTCTTCTGAATCAAAAATATCAGAGTCAAACAATTCGCCTGTTTTTATCCAAGGTATTTTCCCACCCCAATAAGTTGGATTTTCTCGAGAAGGCGTTCCTCCAGCCGTCACCTTTGTAACTGTTCCAAGCGCCTTTGTCTCATGTTGCTCGAGTAAATTTTCTCGCATTTTTTTGAGTGCAGTGTAATAAGTAAGTTCTCTTTCTTGTATAGCCTGTTCCCGCAAGCCTCGAGCTTCGGCAATTTGCGCGGCTAGGCTTTCCACTCGAGCCACAATCCGCCGTTGCTCCTCGAGTGGTGGAAGGGGAATAGAAATACCCAAGAATGATTTAGGTGAAACAGATTCACGTCTTGCTCCAATTCCTCGAGAAGTTCCTTTTAGTAAATCCCATGTTGGTGAAAATTTACAAAACCACTCAAGATACCGAATATCCAAAAGTTCAGGTACAGCCCGAAAAGTTGGGAATTGAGGCGATAAAAACCAACCATCATGTTCTGCTGTGACTCGAGCTAAAGCACCTTCCCAAGCCTTTAATTGACTTAAAATAAAATCATTTTCGTGTAACCTATGAAAGACTTTGTATGTTGTCTCTGAACCTTTTATAGGAGCGCGACTTAATAAACCGCGCCCAAAACTATAAACACCTGAAATTTTATAAGACTCCATTGGACTTATTTCAACAGCATCTATTTTTAGCTTCAGCACTTGCTCGAGGCGCACGCTTTCCCATGCTTGGGTCATGCTTACCACCCCACTGGCTTATGGATTTTGCTAACGTACACAATTGTTTGGGGTTGCTTTGCTGTCATTTATGATTCGCTCCGTTTACAAAAGCAGAAGCCGCCTTGCGGCGGCTTCGCGCCCTGTGCCTAGGCACGAGGGGGGATATACAAAGACTATAAGGTATGAATTGGGTTCGTGTCAAATTAAGGCTTTCTTTAATTCCTGTAAAATCTCGAGAATTCTGCTTTCTTTGCTTAAAATATCCTCGAGCAACTGGGCTGGCGGAAGGTGCTGTAAATCCTGTTGGGCGCTTGGGTTCTTGATGTCTAGGTTGTAATTGTTTTGCTTAATCACTTCGGCGCTGACTTGCCAAGCACGGTCATTGGTTTCGCGTTTATTCCACCAATCCATAAGCGGCTGGAATTCCTCGAGTTGCACAGGCTGGGTTTTGGTGTAGTTTTTGCGTCCGGCTGGCAGGGTGTGTTCAAAGTACCAAATATCGGTGGTTGGAGCGCCACTTCTCGAGAAAAATAGCAAATTGGTGGGGATGCTGGTGTAGGGTGCAAAAATTCCATTGGGCAAGCGAACAATCGTGTGTAAATTAAAATCCTCGAGCATCTGTTGTTTAATTCTGGCGGCGACTCCATCGGCAAAGAGTGTGCCATTTGGTACGATTAAGGCAGCCCGTCCGCCGGTGCTTGTTTTGCTGATTCGGCGCAATTTTTTCATAATCATCTGTAAAAACAGCAGCGCGGTTTCGTTGGTGCGTTTGTCGGCTGGGAAATTATGTTGAATGTGGCGTTCTTCTTCGCCGCCAAATGGTGGATTGGCTAAAATCACGTCTACGCGGTCTGCATCGGTAATGTC
>JAYWHB010000443.1:0-3272 GCA_043777915.1 Deinococcales bacterium | reverse complement strand
AACTGACCGCCAAGCCAAGCAAAACCAATAAAAAAACTTTTTTCATGGCTCGAGCATAGCAAATGCACTGAACAGACAAATAGAGCATAGAATTAAATCTTAACCGCAACTTCATCATTTTCTTCGTTGCCCGCCCAGTCAGTCACACCAAAAAGCAGCACATAATCGCCTTTTGGGGCAGGGGAGAGGGTGCTGCGTAAGGCTTTCAAGCCAGCCGCAGGCACAATCACTTTACCGCCTGTAGTCACAAAGTCTGGGTCTTCATCATCAATGGTTTCGTAGCGCAAATACTCAAATTCTAAAGTCGCGCCGGGTTTGGCGGTCATTTCACGCGGACTCGAGCCAGAATCATCGAGCATGGCGGTAATCCGTAGCGTCTCGGCATTCATCAGCACAATTACGGGGGTGGTCTCGAGGTCTTTGGGTTCGCTGTACTGGGCGGTAGCCGCCAGCAGAGAATCGCCAACATCTTGAAAAAAGCCAGTAAACAAATCACGGTTCTTACCATCGGTTAAATAAATCAGGCTGCCATCCCACTCAGCAGTAAATTCGCCTTCTTCGGCTCGGTCAAAAAATAAATCGCCGTACAGGTTAAAACTCGTCCCAACTTCACGCCCAATACTGGCGTAAACACCATCTAAGTCTGCGCCAGAAACCCGAAAATCCACTTCGGTGGGTTTATTTGCGCTGGGTGAAGTCACATTACGAGCCTCGAGTAACTCGAGCGTTGGGGCTTCGGAGTTATCTTGTACCGTACCAAACCAAGTGTCCAAAAAGACATTCCAACCACTGTCTGCCACTTTATTTAAGCTCGAGTAGGTCTCTAAGACACTGGCTTCGGGCAATTCGGAATTATCGGCGGGCATCCAAACACTTAAGCCACTGGCGGCTTGGTTGCTTTTACCTAGGGTTTTGGCAATCACCGAGTTTTTAATTGCCGTTTGCAAATTAGCGGCAGCCGTTTTAAGGGTTGCGTCAGACGTGGTTTTTGCCACCAGTGCCGCAAAATGACCATAATCCACATAATTTTTTGGCGCTCGAGGTTCGTCGGTGTCAATGTTGTACTCGAGAACTTTACTGCGAAGCGTGGCAAGTTTATCGGTTTCATTCGTCCAAGCATTGGCAAGGGCTGTTGAAAAAGCATTACTGGCACTTAGGAGCGCCCCAAATTTACTCGAGTCATAGGCGGTATGGGCGCGGTACAAAATATCGGCTTCGTCTAGGCTGTGGTGCTTTGCCCAGTATTCGTTTTCCTTGGTGGCAAATAAGTTCATTGGCGCACTTGGGTTTGACTTTAAGTACCCAAAGGCATTGGTGTACTCCCAACCATCACCAAAATCAAGTTCGGGATTGGCAATGTAAACACTGGCTAAATCGGCAAAACTCCCCAGTAACTCGAGACCACCCATTAAACAGGTGTCAAACGATAAGAACTCCAATTTCTTTTGTTGGCTCTGTGCCATTCCAGCCTGAATTGCACGGCGCATATCCGGCACACTTAAGCCATCACCCTTGTTGGTTTCGTCGCCTCCAAAGCCACCATCCCACTGCCCACCATGATCCCACATGATTAAACCGTAACGTCGGGCTGGGTATTTCTGGACACCCCAAGAAATAAATTCTGCCAGCACTTTTGGATCGTCCGAATTTAATTCTGGCATTTTTTGCACCACATTAAATTTGCCTTGTCCAACTACGCCACGTTGTACCCCCGAAACGGCGCTTCTATCCCACTGCACTACAATGTTAAAGGTGTTGCTCGAGCCAATTTTCTGCATTTCCTGCATGTCCACCACACTGCTTGGGTCAAGGTTATGGTCGGCGTGCAAATAGACCAGAATCGTCCAAGAATTGGCTGGGCTTTGGGCGGCTCGAGCCAATTCTAAATCTGGAACTGGTGGCAAGAGATTAAAAGCCGAGGCGCTCGAGGTCAGTAAGAAAACCAATAACCAAAGAATTTTTTTCATGAAGGGCAGTATATTCTAAGCTGCGTCGCATCAGCGTCGCATGGGAAGTCCGCACCGAGATTTGTGCAGATGCGTGGCTAAACAGCAAAAAGCAAGTTAAACTATTTGGAGATGATTGACCAAGATTTAGTGGCAGAAATCCTGCAAATGGCTCGAGCCGGCGGAGCAGAATTCAGTGAACTTTTTGTCGAAGACCGATTTACCAATCGGCTTACACTGAATAATAATCAACTTAAAGATGCCAAAAATGGTAACGATTACGGGGCTGGAATCCGCGTTCTTTACGGCACAAAAGTAGTCTATGCCTACACCAATAATTTAACTCGAGAAGGACTGCTGCAAATTGCCGAATCGGTGGCTCGAGCCAGTGGTTATGAAGGCGAACTGGGTGTTTCAAAAAGTATGGATTTTCGCATTTTCATACCACCAAATCTATACTCGGTTATACATCATCCGCTCAAAACCAAACACTCCGAACGAATCAGCATCATGAGGCGGGCAAGCGCCGCCGCCCAAACGGGTTATGTAAAAACCGCCGAAGTTTCTTATCTTGACTGGGTACAAAAGGTTCTGATTGCCAATTCTGATGGACTCTGGGTAGAAGACCAGCGTTTCCACTCGAGGTTAGGCGTGACTGCCATCACCCAAGATGGTTTGTATCGTTCAAGTGGCTTCCGCTTTCCGGGCAACAGCACCGGACTCGAGGCGTTCGCTGGTACAATTCCAGAACAGGCTGGACTCGAGGCTGCCCGAATTGCCAATGCCATGCTCCATGCCCATTTTGCACCAGCAGGAAAATTGCCTGTGGTGATTGGACATGGCGGCGGTGGCTTCTTATTTCATGAGGCTTGTGGACATATCTTAGAGACCACTGCCATCGAAAAAAATGCCAGTGTTTTTGCGGGAAAAATCGGTGAGCGAATCGCCCATGAAAGTGTAACTGCCATAGATGACGGAACAATCGCGGCTGGATTAGGCAGCACCAACATAGACGATGAAGGTATGGAAACGCAGCGTACTGTACTGATAGAAAATGGAATTTTACGCAGCTATATGGTGGATAAAGTTGGCGAAATGAAAACAGGTTATGCTCGGACTGGTTCGGGTCGCCGTCAAGATTATACTTTTGCTCCAGCCTCGAGAATGCGAAACACTTATATAGCGGCTGGGCAAGATACCCCTGAAAGTCTAATTAAACAAATCAAGCACGGATTTTATGCCCGAAGCATTGGCGGAGGCAGCGTCACACCCGGAACAGGCGAATACAACTTTAATGTCACCGAAGGGTACATCATTCGGGATGGC
>JAYWHB010000442.1:0-3277 GCA_043777915.1 Deinococcales bacterium | reverse complement strand
ACGAAAATCATAAAGTAACCATCCGTCAAGGTCGGCTGTTTTTGCCGCCAATGCAATTTTTTCTAGGTTCATGGCTTAAGTTTACTTTAATTTCTAATTTTGTTTTTAAGGTGCTTGGGTTGGATAGTCTGAACTTATACTGAGTTTATTTTTAAGTTCTATACTGTACTGAAAGCAAATTTTGACATTTAATTGTTTTTGTATACTATTCTGTACAATTGAAGTCTTGACACCCGTAAGCGCTTACGGTATTTTTCGTAAACGCTTACAAAATAATTTCTCTAGCCTAAAGAGGTCTGATGAATAAGCCCCAAGAAAAAGAAGTGCTGCTGTATATGCTTGGTACTGGACGACTCGAGCAAGCAGGTCAAATAAGACCTTTTGGTTTTGTGCATCCGCTTTACTTATTGGCATATTTAGCCATTAAAAATACTTGGGTCAACCGCAATCAAATCAGTGCCTTGCTCTACCCAGAAACAACCTTTGAAATAGCCAAAGCCCGTTTAAGGCAATTGCTGCATCGCATCAGAACCCATGGAGTTGCCCCAAACTTAGAAGCAACCCCAGAACAACTTCGCTGGACATCTGGTAGCGACATTCATCATTTCCAAGAACAGCTAAAACAAAAAAATTGGCAAGCTGCATCCAGCAATTACCACGGAAATTTACTCGAGGGCATGAGTTACGACGACTCCGAACTGGGCGATTGGCTCGAGACCGAACGCCAAAACTTGCAGCGCCAATGGTGCGAAGCCAGCTTACAATACGTGCAGCAACTCGAGCAGCAACAGCAGTTTACCAGTGCTATCACGGTACTCGAGACGGTCTTAGAAGCTAATCCATTTGCCGAGGATGCCTTATTGGTGTATTTGCGGGTTGCGACATTGGCAGGGCGGCGTGACGGTGCTTTAGCAGTCTATGCCAGTTTTTGTAGCCGCTTACAACAAGAATTTGCCATGCAGCCACATCCAAATACCCAAGAAGCCTTTAAGTTACTGCGTCAAAAAGACTTGGTTTTACCCAGTGGTACAACCCTGTTAGGGCGCGACCAAGAACAACACTTACTCCAAAGTTTACTGGCAACAAAAAATCATCGTCTGATCAGTTTGGTTGGCTTAGGCGGCATGGGTAAAACCCGCTTGGCGCTCGAAGTAATTCGCTATCATCCAGAAAAAACCGTGTTTATTGCTTGTCAGACCCTTGGTTCAGAGCAATCGCTCGAGCTACATCTTGCCAGTAGCCTTGGCATTGAACTCGAGCCGCAGTTATCAACTTCCCATGCCCTGCACCAAGCCTTACAAAACCAGAATTTACTTTTGGTTTTAGATAATGTAGAACACCAAGTAGAAGCTCTTCGCCAAGTGCTAAACGATTTAGCTGACTTGCCAAACATTTCTTTTTTAATCACTTCTCGAGAACGCCTTGGAGTCAGCCAAGAATTTGTGATTGAATTACGCGGTATTTCCTGCCAAATCCAACAACAAACCAGTGATGCCGCCAAAGTCTTTATGCAGTTGATGCGAAGCCACCAGAGTGCTTTAGAAATTCAAAGCCGCGATTTAGAGGTTATTGAACAAATTGTCAGGCAACTCGAAGGGCTACCACTGGCTTTGGAATTGGCAGCCGCTTGGACACGGGTCATGCCATTGGTCAAAATTTCAAGCGAGTTGCAATATAACCTTGACTTTCTTGCCGATGGTTTACCGGGTATCCAAGTACGCCATAAGGGTATTCGAGCCGTTTTTGAGCAGACATGGAGTTTACTCGAGCCGCCCCTACAAATGGTTTTACAGCGCTTGTCGGTGTTTGTGGGCAGTATTGAACCAGACAGTGCTTTGGAAATAACAGGCGGTCAGCCCAAGGATTTACTGCGATTACTAGACTTTAGTATTTTACAGCGCAGTCTTGGTCATGCCGATGGTGTGGAGTTACACTCCTTGATTCGTGTTTATGCCCATGAAAAACTAAGTCTACAACTCGAACAAAAAAACGCAACTTACCAGAAATTACTTGATTTGATGCTGGCAAAAATAAATCTGTATGGCGCGATGGCACAATCCGATGATGTACAAGCCTTAAAGCGGGAATACACCAACATCGAAACAGTCTTAAAATGGGCAAATGAAAACCGACCCCAACAAGCCCTCGAGATTTGCATGGGGCTGCGTTTTTTCTGGGAAGCCCTTGGTTTATTTGAGGAGGCACTGATTTGGCTTGAACAGTCAATTTATCATGCCCAAGCCATCAAAAAAAGCCCGTTATACACAGCTAGTCTTGGTGCGTTGGGGGCGACACACTGGTTTTTAGCCCAACCAGAAAAAGCCCATGATTGTTTTACAAAAGCCTTAGCCATTGCTTTAGAAAATCAGCAATTGGAAAACCAGTTTAAGATTTATTCTTATCTTGGCATGATGGCGGCTTACCGACAAGATTTTGTTAAAGTCGAAGAATACTACGGCAAAAGTTTTGCTGTTTGTGAGCAACTTGGACTCAAAGATTTTCAGTTGCACAATACTTATGCCCGGATTCTACTTGGTCAGGATAAACCAGAAGCTGCCGAATATCATGCTGCCACTGGACTTGCCTATGCAAAATTGCTTAAAGACCAAAAGGGTATCTGTGCAGGGCTTGCAACGCTTGGTTCGGTACAAATGCAAAAAAATCATCTTAAAACTGCAAAAAAAAGTTTTTTAATGGCTTTGCAGATGGCTAAATCACTTGAAGACCTTGGAGAAGAAGCTGGTATTTTGTACTGCTTAGGAATAATCGAATATAAATCTGGACAATTTGTTGCCGCCCAAACCTTACTGGCACAAAGTTTTAAGCCTCTTCTGGCAGTTGCAGAGTACGCTTATCTTGTCTCAGTTTTAGAATTTTTGGCTTCAATTCAGTTGCTATTGACACAACCAAAGCAAGCCCTGATGTTATGGATTGCCGCTAAGCAACTGCAAAAGCGTCAAGTGGTACTGTTTGACCCAACTGTGTACCGAAATACAGTTTCGGTGCAAGAAATCCACAAAAAATTAGATGCTGTCGAATACTGCAAGGTTTGTCAATCATTAAGAGGTATCAGTTTAGAAAAGCTAAACGAAAAAATAATGCAGTTCACCCAAGACTTAGCCATTTTGAAGCCGTAAGTAAAATGCTCGAATATGCGCTCGAGCCGCTATTTCTGCCTGCGCTGGCAAACCAGCTTCTATGGCGCTCAGTATTGCATAGTGTGCCGTTTGGGTGGCATTTGACTGATTCAACTCGCGGAACAGCAGCTTGACTCGAG
>JAYWHB010000441.1:0-9154 GCA_043777915.1 Deinococcales bacterium | reverse complement strand
AGTAACGCGGCGGTCACACTTGAATCTACACCACCAGACATGGCAGCTAACACACGACCTTTACTCATACAACTCCTGACAACCTAAGCATTGTAGCGGCTCGAGATGAATTTGTCAGGTATTTTCCAATGCGAATCTCGAGAAAGCAGAATCTCGAGAAATGAAAATTTGCGGTAGACTAAAGCCCATGAAACGATTTTTTGTGTTGCTAATCGGAATAGCAAGCGCTGCCTTGGCTTTTGACCCTCTGCCACCTGTGCCAAATACCATTGGTCTTGAGGCAGCTGAACAAATTATTCTCGAGGGAACAAATCGTGAACGGGCAGCTATAGGTTTACCCGCCTTAAAACCAGATGTTCGTCTTCGGGCGGCGGCTCGTTTGCATGCACAAGACATGGCTGTTAGGGATTTTTTTGCCCATGAATCGGATAAACCGGGTTTTGAAACCCCATCTAAGCGGGTGCATAAAGCTGGCGCACTGGATTTTGGGGCGGGTGAAAACATTGCCTTTAACGAAGTCAGCCCAGACGAAACGGGCGGGATGTTAATGGAGCAATGGATGAACAGCCCACCGCACCGAGCCAGTATTCTTGATAGGAATTACACCCATATTGGGGTTGGTGTGTATCGCCATAGTGACGGAAGAATTTACGGGGTACAGAATTTTGTGCGTCGTGAACTGGACGTAACAGCAGATACGACCCGAGCAGTTCTCGAGATACGCCAAGTCAAACTCGAGGGTAAAGCTGACCTTGGTTTAGAACTGGCGCTGTTTTCTGGGCAGGAATACCTTGGAATTGTTAAAACCGATGCGACTGGTAAGTTCTCGAGAAACCTTGACTATAAAGCTGGACAAGTTTTTCAACTCGGTTGGCGCAAAGCGGGTACAAATGGTTCATTTTTAACCCAAGCCACAATTACTGCCCCTGCTTCGTTTGCTGGCACAATCACGCCGCAAGTGCAACGCAACGCGCCGTACACTGTTACAGCCAAGCTCGAATCCAGACGCGAAGATACCTTCACCCTCGAGTTGCGTTTCCCGAATGCTACCAAAGGCGTGATTTTATTTGAAAAAATCGGCAACACAGAAGAGCGCATCACTGCCCAAAATGGTCTGATTCGCAGCCGTTGCGCGGTTGGTAGCCCCCGCAAAGCCATGAAAATTGGGTATGGAAATGGTTCGTTCAGCATCACCCATCAATTTGTGATGGATTGTAAAACGGGGATGCTCGAGCCGGGCGCAGAACGATAGGGTCAAAAGGCAAAAGCAAAACCTTTGCCCTTTGCCTTTCGCCTTCAGTTTCTGGTCTGTGTGTCGGCTGCATCACGCAGGGCATCACCAAAGAAATTAAATGCCAATACCGACAAAATAATCATTCCGCCCGGAATCAGTAACCACGGGGTACGGGTCAGTACCCCAAAGCCACCCTCACGGACTTCGGCAAGTAAAATCCCCCAACTGGTCATCGGTTCTTTGACTCCCAAGCCAAGAAAACTCAGGGCGCTCTCGCCAAGGATATAACCCGGAATGGCAAGACTGGCAGTCACAATTAAATAACTGGTCAGGTTCGGCACAATATGGCGCAGAATAATCCGTAAGTCCGAAGCACCAAGGGCTTTAGCAGCTTGGGTATAATCCACACTTTTAGCACTCAGCACCAAGCCACGCACCACCCTTGCCAGTCCAGCCCAACCAATAAAGGCAAGCACTGCCACAATCCCAAGGTAGACATAGGTGCTGGGCCAGTTGGCTGGAATCACATACGAGAGCGCCAGTAAAATCGGTAAGCGTGGAAAGCTCATCAGCACTTCGGTGATACGCTGAATCAGCATATCAATCCAACCGCCGTAATAACCGCTAATACCGCCCATCAAAATGCCAATGCTAAACGAAATCAGAATGCCAATAATTCCGACGGTCAAAGAAACTTGCGAACCAACCACCATTCTCGAGAACAAACAACGCCCGAGTTTATCCGTGCCAAGAGGAAAATAGTTGCCGTTTTCAATGCCAAATAAATGTAGATTGGTTTTGAACCCAAGTAAATTGTATTCTTCGCCTCGAGCCAGTAATTTAATTGCTTGGGGATTGGTTTTATCCTCAGAATAGTTCTTTTCAAAAGTCACAGGGTCTCTGGTCACTTTCATTGGATAAGTAAAGGGAAGCCGCAAACCACCTTCATGAACAATATGCACAGGCTGTGGCGGTTGCAAGGGGGATTCGTAATGCTGTGTTTCGATGGCATAGGGCGCAAAAAAACCAGCGAATAAGGCAATAAAGTACATCACTGCCAGAATCCAAAAACCCACCACACCAAGACGGTTTTTCTTAAAGCGCCGCAAAGCCAGTTGCCAAAGACTAAACGAAACTTTTTCTTGAGGCGCAGCCCCACTCGAGACTGCAACGCTCATACATGTACCTCGAGAATGACGCAGAAGATTTTACCTTTCGCCTTTCGCCCTTCGCCCTTTGCCTTAGTCATAACGAATCCTCGGGTCAACCGCCGCCAAACCAATATCAGCCAGTAAATTCCCAATCATCAACATAAATGCCGATAACAACAAAATACTCATCACCACATACTGGTCTTTGGCTAATAAACTGCTGTACATAAAAGGTCCTAGGGTCGGTAAATTCATCACCACCGCCCCGATTAACGTGCCACTGACCAATTCAGACAAACTAAAACCAGCGCTCGAGACCAGTGGGTTAAGGGCGTTTCGCACAGCATGACGATACGTCACAATCCGTTCGGCTAAGCCCTTGCTGCGGGCAGTTCGCACATAATCTTGGTTCAGGACATCAAGTAAACTGGCTCGCATTTGGCGTTGCAGACTGGCAATGTGATTCAAACCAAAGACCAAAATGGCGGGCCAGAGATGATTCAAATGATCCCAGAATTTTGCCCATGACCACGGCGCATCAATAAATTCGTTGCTGAATAACCCACCGACGTTTGTGCCACCAAACCCCAGAATCAGGCTAAATAACAGTAAGCCCAATAAAAAATCTGGTACAGCCAAACCAATATAGCCAAAGAAACTAGCCACACTGTCCACCAGCCCGTTCTTACGCACAGCCGTAAAAATCCCTAACGGAATGGCAATGAGCCAGCTAAAAATTAGCGATAAACCCGCCACTTCGATGGTCCACCACAGGTATTCACCAATTAAACTGGTTACGGGACGATTGTTGACAAACGAATAGCCCAAATCAAAACGGGTAATGATTCCCCAAAGCCAATTAAAATACTGCACCATCACGGGTTGGTCTAAACCATACTGAATTTTTAGACGCTCGACTGTTTCTGGTGAAAAACGCGGGTCCTCGAGGTAGGTGTCTATAAAACTGGTGGGTTGCAACTGAATTACCCAAAAGGAAATAAAAGACACCACCAATAACGTCGGCAAAATACCCAAACAGCGTTTCAATAAAAAAGTCAGCATGGTTTTCCTGTGCCTTGCATCATATTACTTATTGGCAAGCCCAAGCAAATCCAAGAGGCAGCGTTTACTCGAGCGCGTAAATACGATGTACTCACGTTAGAATAAAGCATGACACAAAAAGTTGCTTTTATTTCTGGTGCAGCCCAAGGGATTGGTAAACGCACTGCCGAAGTGCTTGCCGAACGCGGTTTTGCTTTGGTCTTAAATGACCTTCGACCCACCAAGCTCGAGTTGGGTGTACCCACACTTGAAGCCACGGGCGATATTGCCGATGAGCAAGCCGTTAAACGTTTTGTAGCCCAAACCGTAGAGCGCTTTGGGCGCATAGATGTTTTGGTCAACAATGCTGGCATCAGTTGTATCACTCCAGCCGAGGACACCAGTTTGGAGCAGTGGCAACGGGTAATGAATGTCAATTTAACTGCACCTTTTTTGCTTTGTAGGGAATTCGGACGAATCATGTTGCAACAAGGCTCTGGCAGTATTGTCAATATTGCCAGTGTGGCTGGCTTACTGGGTATTTCAGACCGCAGTGCCTATAACTCGAGTAAACACGGCTTAATTGGTTTAACCCGCACCCTAGCTGCCGAATGGGGCGGACGCGGCGTGCGAGTCAATGCGGTTTGCCCCGGTTGGGTACTGACCGAAATGGATCATGCCGATACGGGCGTTGGCACATACACCCACACCGACATCACCAATCGTGTGCCAATGGGCAGGTACGCCATGCCAGACGACATTGCCAATGCGGTGGCATTTCTTGCTGACTCGAGCCAGTCTGGGTTTATTAACGGGCAGAATTTATCGGTAGATGGAGGCTGGGCTAACGATGGCAGCTGGGAGAGTCTGCGACTCAAAAAACGTTAAAGCTGATCCATTTCGCCTTTGATAATTTGCGGGTAGCCCGTCATGGCTCTCGAGGTCTGCATTCCCGCCATGACTGCGGCTTCAACACAACCCGCGTTTAAGCCCGTTTTGATCCAGTCGCCAGTTAAATAGAGGTTGTCAAAGCCACTTTGGTTGGTCTCGAGCCGAGTGGCTGTGCTGCCAACCACACTAAGCACATATTGCTCGGACGGGTCTATATTGGCTCGCCAGTATTGGCTGTTAAAACGGTCTTGTCCAATAGCGCTGCTGGTATCGGTCAGCCAATCCCAGTGGAATGCGCCGTTATTAGCGGCGTTGGGCATGAGTGGCTGCATTTGATTTTGCAATTGCCCAATGGCGTTTTGTTTAACCTGCGCCGCAATCGTGGCTGGAAAACTCGAGTCGGTAAACGGTGGGTAATCTGCAATAGGCAAGGCGCTGCAAAAGTACGAAACATTCTTTGGGTCTTGGTTGTCGGCTTTCCAGTCCTCACGAATTAAAAGTTGATCCATGGCTGCCCAAGTGTCAAATGGTTCGGTGTAACCACTCAGCACGGGTTGCTGACCGTTAGGCTGGTATGTCCAGCCCAATTCGGCTAAGTCTTTGGTCAGCCAGACTTGATAGGCTTGGGTTGCCACAGTCTGCACGGCGTTGTTCATGGTACTTAAGGCTTGGCTCTGCTCGAGGAGTTGCGGGCAAAGGCTGCTTAGTGCGCCTTTGGAAATCCCAAAAATAATCTGGTCAAAGTCTTTGCCTTGCTCTAAAGTAATGCTTGGTAGCGGTTGCCCAAAATGTTCTTGGTAGACCGTACCCCAGTTACTCCAACTGCTTTCTAAGTTGATGTTGTTGGCTTGCAGCAGTGCGGCTTCTTCGGGCAGGATTTGGTCATAATTGGGGGTGCTGCCCCAACAGGCTAAACCCTTCACGTACACGAGGGGTTGATACTGCTCTATACCGCTCGAGACATGGACTTGCTGGGTAAGCCGAATACTCGAGATGTTGTTGCCCGTGGGAATCAGTTCATTCACCTGATGAAAGAACTTAAACTTTACGCCCCGAGCTTGCAGCACTTGATAAAGCGGGGTGAAGACGGTGTCACCCATACCTGCCTGCATCTTGTACATAATGCTGCCTTTGTAGGCTAAACCAATCAGCATCATGGCACGAAGTAATGTTCCAGCTTCGGCATTGGGTTTAGAGAAATCCCCATTTTCATAAGCGAACACAAGGTCATAAAAACCACGGACTGGCGCGGAATCCACCGTAAATTCTTGGTTTGCACCGTGTTTAGAAAGCCAGTTCTTAAAATCTATGTTGTTAATGATGTCAAAGCCATGTTCTAAAACCCCATCCTCGAGAATGCCTATCAGCACCGTAATTCCCAAGTCTAAGCAAATAAAAATTCGCCGTAAGGTATCGTTGCTCTCGAGTTTTTGTGTCAGGAAATGTTCTAACCACTTTTTGATACCACGCAGCGCTGCACTTATCCATGAACGGTCTTGGTGACTTTGCAGGTTGCTAAATACGCCCTCCAAAGCCAGAACCGTCACTCGAACATCCCCAGCCAAGTCCTCTACATCTTTTTCGGCAGTTGCCGCCAGTTGATGCAGCCAATCGGGGTGTTGAATGGCACTGGATAAGACTGGTTGGGCGCTGGCTTCGTGGGCTTGGTGTATCCAAGTGCTAATCCAAGTCCAAAGCAGTTTAGCCGCTTGAAGCAGTCCAAGTGATTCTGGGCTGCTTCCGGGGGTGTCCTTATTTTTTGGAAACTCGAGATTCCAGATTTTCCAGTTATTTTCGATATACTCGGTCAGCACAATGTAATCGTGCGGCTTAAAAGCATCTTGCCAAGTCGCAAGCGGCGCTGTAACAGGTCGGTTTAAGGTGGCATAGGCTTCTTGAATCATCGCAAAGGCATTTTCGTAAAAACCAAACCAAATGTGCAGCCCATGTTCTTCGATGCGTTGCCCAAAAGCAGCGTTGCGTCCACTTGCGCCTTTGCCGCCCAAGCGCCAGCCAAGTTGATAGACCGTGATTTCATATTGGTCTTGCCAGCCCGCTTGGTTGGTCAGGTAATAGGCAGCCGTCATTGAACCCACGCCGCCACCGAGTACCGCGATTTTCTTTGGGGGCAAACGGCTGTTGTCATGCAGCACCTCGCCAGCCGGAACGGAAAAATCAAAATTGAGATTAAACGGTAAAATTGCGGTTTGTGTGCCAAGGCTTAAACCCAAGGAATCGGCAAGCGGAAAACTGGCAACTTGGTGAAGCGTAACTTGGTAATCGTAACCCAACAAAGCAACCGAGTGAATCTTATCAATCATTGCTGGGGCAGCTAAAACCGCTTGGTAAACGGCTTTTTCGCCAGCCGAATCGGGAAATTGTTTTAGAAAAATCTGGTCTATGCGCGGTACAAGCAGCATTGAAACCAAATCTGCCCAACCAACAATAGAGACATCCAAAAAATTTGGCAGGGTTTTTAGCAACTCAAGCATTTCTTTAATCAACTCGAGGAAATCCTTGACTGGACGATGTGGGCGGTTGGTGTGGATGGCGCTGACCTCGAGAAGTGGCATCCAAGCAATTTCGGTGCTGCTCGAGAATGGCTCGAAGGCTTTGACGTTGAGGGTGCAGTTTAGGGGGTCGCCGCCGGGTTCGGGCATGGTGTACTGACAATCGTATTTGGGATAACCAAACAGTTCACGTCCATTTATCAGTGCCATTGTGTCATTGACCCAAATATGAAACGGATAAAAGAATACGCGCTCGAGTTTATTGGCTGCGTCCATCTGTCCAACCATAATCCACGTAATAATGTCGGTTTCTTGAATCCAACCCTTATTTTCGTCTACGGGGTATTGGGAATAAGCATGTTGAACTCGAGTAAAAGTCAGTAGCACATAGGGCGACAAAACCTGAAATTTTAATTTCCCAGCCGACGCAAAGTTCAAAGTGCTGTCTACACTTTTTTGTAAATTCTCGAGTTGCCCAAGCACAAAATAACCGTACATGTCGGAATCTTGAAGCATTAAAGGCGAGTGCATCATCACCGAGCCAGCCGGATAAAGATAGGGTGGTTGATTGTCCATACTTAGTTGTACCAGAAAAACCCAAGGTAAGGCGTTTGGGTACATGCTTCATAGAAGTAAAAAATCGGCTATACTACGCCACCATGAGGCAGTCTCGGCAAATCCATTATTTAGGATACTTGCTTTTGCTATTGTCATTTTTAGCCCCAGAAGTCCTTGCGGCTACCGACCTCAATCAAGTGAAGCGAATTGACTTAACCGAAAAAGGTGTTTTGTACCGCGCCGATACCACCCAAGCCCCCAGCGCAGAATCGCAAATAGACGTGTGGCGTAAAAGCCTAACCCCAGTTCGTCAAGTCAGTCTAACTGGCGGTTCATATTGGTTTTTAGCCGACATCAAGAACACCACATTGCACCGAAATTGGGTTTTTGACCCGTATGGCACACTGATTAACACCATAGATGCGTACCTTTTTAGCAGCGACGGCACAATCCGCAAACTCGAGACAGGCTATCAACGCAAATTGCCCTATAGCCTGCATTACGGACAGAACATTTCACTCGAGCCAAACCGCCAATATCGTCTGCTGGTGCTGCTGCAAAGCCCTTACTTTGCTTCACAACCCGGCTTTCGGGTCATGCCCCAAGAAGAGTACCAACAACATGTACTGCTCGAGAATTTCTTAGTCATTGCGGCTCTGGGTGCAATTTTGTGCTTGGCTTTTTACAATCTTTTTATTTTCTCGAGTACCCGCGATAGAAGCCTGCTTTATTACGCGCTTTACTTAGGTGTGACTTTTATGGGTTGGGCATGGACTTTTCATATTCCCACAGCTTTGTTTGGCTGGCATACACTCCAGTGGCATTACCTTTGGTTTTTCTTAATTCCCATCACCAGCACCCTTTTTTACTTACAATTTTTACAAGTCAAAACATGGTCGCCACTTCTTTATAAACTCAGTTGGGGCAACATTATTTTATCGGCACTGCTGCTTCCCTCGAGTTTTCTGGCGATTTCATACACCCATACCCTTGCAACCCTTTGCATCAGTATTCAACTGACCCTTGCCCTGATTTGTGGCGTGATTAGTTGGCGGCGTGGTTTCCGCCCTGCTCGGTACTTTGTGCTTGCCTTTGTTGCGCTGCTGATACCGGGCTTATTTATTTTACCTGCCAATGTCGGTTTAATCCCAGACCTGCTCGAGAATGCCGAGCTTTTAACCCTCTTAGGCACAACCTTGGACGGTTTACTGCTGGCGTTTGCGCTTGCCGAAAGAATCCGTACCCTGCAAGCCGAACGCGATGCCTCGCTTATTCGCGTCACCCAAGCCCTTGCCCTTGCCAACACCGATAGCATGACGGGTATTGGCAATCGCCATGCGTTTGATGCGGCACTGCAAGTGGCTTTTGCAAAAACCCCAGACCAAAGCGAAGCCGAGCAATTTATGTTGATGCTGATAGACTTAGACGGCTTAAAACGGATTAACGATCAATACGGTCATGCTCGAGGCGATGATTTACTGCGCTCTTTTGCCACTGCCTTAAAAGCCCTTGAATCCCAAGGCATCTCGAGTTTTCGCTTGGGTGGCGATGAATTTACCCTGATAACTCAACGCAAAAACGAGAAGAATCTGCGCCAAGCCATTTACCGCATCGAAAAAGAATTGCGTGAAGATGGTTTTGCCGATTTTGGCGCAAGTGTTGGGGTGGCGTATGGTTCTGAACATCAAAAATCCACCGAGGTTTTTAGTATTGCCGATGCACGAATGTACCAAGACAAAGCCGTCCGAAAAATAGATCGTGCCACCGCC
>JAYWHB010000440.1:0-3280 GCA_043777915.1 Deinococcales bacterium | reverse complement strand
AAACCCACACTGGCACTCGAGCCGATAAGCCTAAGCCTCATTTTCTTGTTATTTCTTAAAATCGGAGCGACCCTATACGGTAGTGGTTATGTGCTACTGGCATACCTGAAAAACGAATTTGTGACCCGAGGCTGGCTGACCGAACCACAATTACTTGCCGCCATTGCCATTGGGCAACTGACTCCGGGTCCAGTTTTCTCGAGTGCAACTTTTGTGGGTTTTCAAATGGCAGGGTTAAGCGGGGCTGTGCTTGCCACGATTGGAATTTTTTTGCCTGCTTTTATGTTTGTCTGGCTCACCCATCCACTTCTCGAGAAATTACGGGCATTACCTTGGACAAGCCGAGTGCTGGATGCAGTCAATGCTGCCGCGCTGGGTTTAATGCTTGGGGTACTGGTTGTTCTGACTCGAGATGCGATTGTTGATGTTCCAACAGGGTTGGTTGCGGTTTTTGCTTTGATTGGTTTGGTGCGTTTCAAAATCAACTCCACATGGCTTATTGCAATTGGGGCTTTGCTTGGTGTGGTTTTTGGCTTGGGATGAAGGCTTAAACCATCACAAAAACTCGAGACCAAATGCACAGGTCTCGAGCCTTGAGTTTAAGCCTTACGCTGCCACTTTTGCTTTGCGGTACAAATTGTATAACTTAAAATTACTGGCTCTGTACCGACTCATTGCATCTTCTGGGCTGATGCGGAGTTTTTGGGCTGCATCTGCCATCGGGATTCGTTCGCCGTTAATCAGCTTTAAGAGTTGGGCGGTGGTCGGGTCAAATTCTTTGGTGAACGGCTCGAGGTCTGCCCAAAGTGGTTTTTCCTTGGCGGGTGCATCGGCTTTGGTAGCTTTACTTGGGGCTTTTTTCTTGGCGGCTGGTTTTTTACTGCTGGCTTTTTTGGTTGCGGCTTTAGCAGTTTTTGGCGAGGCAGCCGTTTTTTTGCTGCTCGAGGCTTTGGCAGCTTTGGCTTTTGGCGGTTTGCCACGTTCTTCAAAGATACTGCGTACCGAAGCCGCATCAAGGGCTTGGGTATTGTCTTCGCGGCGCAGATAGGCGTTGAGTTCACCATCGGATAAGTACAGTCCGAACCGCCCGTCGAGTAAGTTAATCGGCGCTCGGTCGGTGTATTCAAAGCGTTGGACAGGTTCTTTGGGTGTGCCGCGCCCGCGTGTTTTGGGTTGGGCAAAAATGCCAGCCGCTTCTTCGATACTGACACTAAACAGTTCATCGTGACGGGTCAGGCTTCTTGAGTCCTTGCCTTTTTTGAGGTAAGGTCCAAATTTGCCGTTGTACCCCCAGACTTCTTCGCCTTCCAAGTCACCGACGTGCCGAGGCAGGGAAAGCAACAACATCGCTCGTTCGAGACTGAGTTCCTCGAGTTTATCGCTTGGGAAAAGACTGGCATTTTTAAGGGTCGGTGTGCCAGTTTCGCCCAGTTGTACATAAGGACCAAAACGTCCGTTTTTGGCATAGACATTTTGATTGGTTTGGCTGTCAATACCGATAACTCGGTCACTGGATTTCTTACTGAGTAATTCTTCGGCTTTTTCTAAACTCAGTTCGTCGGGCGCAAGGTCATCGGGGATATTGCCGTTTTCTTCGCCGCGTTTAAGGAATGGTCCATAACGCCCAACCCGTACTTCAATGCCACTGTTAGCAAGCTGCGGCACGGGAACAGCACAAACCACCCTTGGGTCTATGGACTCGAGCCGAGAATCTATTTGGTTTTTTAAGCCGTTTTCGCTCGAGTAGAACTTCTCGAGGTACGGGATGCGCTTTTGCTCACCCATCGAAATATGGTCAAGATCGTCTTCCATTCGGGCGGTAAAACCATAATCCACCAATTGACTAAAGTGCTGCTCGAGCAGTTGCACCACACTAAAACCAGTGAAAGTTGGTATCAGGGCTTGTCCGCGCTTAAAAACATAGCCTCGGTCTTGAATCGTCTGAATAATACTGGCATAAGTACTAGGTCTGCCAATACCGCGTTCCTCGAGTCCTTGCACCAAACTGGCTTCGGTGAATCTGGCTGGAGCGTGGGTGCTATGACCTTTTGGCTCGAGTTTTTCGTCTCGCATCGGGTCTTTGGCGTTTAATGCTGGCAGAATCACTTCTTTGTCCTCGAGAGCCGCTTCTGGGTCGTCTGAACCTTCGACGTAGGCGCGTAAGAAGCCCGCAAAATCAATCACTTTACCTGTGGCATTAAACACAGCGCTCTGCCCGTCGGTGGAAGTCCCGCCAATTCGCGCCGAGAGCCTGCGCCCTCGAGCATCTGCCATTTGCGAAGCCACGGTGCGTTTCCAAATCAGGTCGTAAATCTTAAATTCATCATCGCCTAGTTCGGCTCGCACCTCTTGCGGGGTACGGAAACGCTCTCCGGCTGGGCGGATGGCTTCGTGTGCCTCCTGAGCATTTTTAACTTTTTTCTCGTAAGTACGAGGTGTGGGGTGCAGGTATTCTTGTCCGTATAAATCCACCACTTGCGCTCGAGCCGCGCTTAAAGCCTCTTTGGAGAGGTTGGTGCTGTCAGTACGCATATAGGTGATGTAGCCGCCTTCGTACAGGCGCTGGGCAGTTCGCATGGTGCGTTGTGTGCCAAAGCCGAGTTTACGCGCGCCTTCTTGTTGCAAGGTACTGGTAATAAATGGTGCATACGGGCGTTGGGTAAATGGTTTTTCTTCGGTGCTTAAAACACTAAACGGCACACCGCGCAAGGCAAGGGCGAGTTCTCGAGCTTGGGTTTCATCAAGCCGCACCACTTTGCCTTCGCCGATAAATTTACCACTCGAGTCAAAGTCCTTACCCAAAGCAAGGCGTTTACCGTTCAGTTCATAAAGCGTCGCGGGGAAACGTTCGTTTTTAGCAGTGCTAAATTGGGCTTCGATGTCCCACCAAGCACTGGGTACAAAACTCATGCGTTCGCGTTCACGTTCGACAATTAAGCGTGTTGCCACACTTTGGACTCGCCCAGCGCTGAGTGATGGTCGCACCTTTTTCCACAAGACAGGCGAAACTTCATAACCGTATAACCTGTCTAAAGCCCGACGGGTTTCTTGGGCTTGAACCATGTTGGTGTTAATCGCTCGAGGGTGCGAAATGGCGTGGTCAATGGCTTCTTTAGTGATTTCATGAAAAACCATGCGTTTAACTGGTACTTTTGGTTTTAACTCATCAAACAAATGCCAAGCTATCGCTTCGCCTTCACGGTCTTCGTCGGTCGCCAGAATAATTTCGGTCGCGTCTTTGGCAAGGGCTTTGAGTTTGGCAACTTGGGCTTTTTTCTCG
>JAYWHB010000439.1:0-3281 GCA_043777915.1 Deinococcales bacterium | reverse complement strand
TTGAAACCAGTAAACCAGAATCCATCTATTGGGATGGGGCGGTGCATTTACTCGAGTCTATTTTTGTATCGCACCTCTCCCGTACCGAGTTGCATTTGGCAAAACAAATTCTACAACCACACAGCGCCACAAATCTGGTTTTTGCACATGGGGACGCTTGGCAGAGCAATGTCATCACAAACAATAAACAATATGTGGGGCTGATAGATTGGGGTAACGCTGCTTGGTTGCCGCTAGAAAGAGAAATTGCTTGGCTCGAGGATGATGCGCTTAACTTAGCCCTTGAGCAGTTTGATTTGAATATGCCGCAACTCTGGGCGCGGCGGCTCGAGATTCTGCTGTTGGCTGGAATGAGTGGACGCGGCACAATTGAAGCTGTGCAACGTGTTCTTGAGCAAGTGGTAATCTAAAACCATGAGCTTTACCCGTGAACAGTTAAAGCGTTACTCGAGACAGATTCTTCTACCCGAAATTGGTCTAAACGGCACAGAGCGCCTGCGTGACTCGAGCGCCTTGGTCATCGGAGCAGGTGGCTTAGGCAGTCCAGTCTTAACCTATTTGGTCTCGAGTGGTGTGGGCAGGGTACGGATTGCCGAAGCCGACACCTTAGAGCTTTCCAATTTGCAACGCCAATTTTTGTACAGCACCGAATCTATCGGGCAACCAAAAATCGAGTTAGCAGTTAAGCGCCTAAAAGCCCTTAACCCAGAAGTGCGTCTCGAGCCAGTTGGGAAATTTGACTCGAGCAATGCCAAAGATTTAATCACCTCGAGTACAGTAACAATAGATTGCTCCGATACTTTTGAAACACGGCTCTTGGTCTCTGACACCGCCTCGAGCCTTGGTAAAACATGGGTTTGGGGGGCAGCCGAAGGTTTTACGGGCATGACGGCTATTTTTAACTCGAGTCTAACTCTGCGCCAAGCCTTCCCCGATGCCGCCCCAACCGAGAACTGCGATACCATCGGTGTGTTCGCCCCGCTTTTGGGTGTCATCGGTTCGCTGATGGCAAATCAGGCTTTGAAGCTACTTTTAGGTCTCGAGGTCAAACCCCACGAACTAACCATTTTCGATGCCCTAGACTCGAGTTTTCGTAAAATCAAACTCCGCCCGCCTAGCCCTTAAACCTTTTACCCTTTGCTTTTTGCCCTTCGCCCTTTGCCTTCTTGGGCATATGTCCTCATAATAATTTAGGAAACTGTATGCAGCATTGAGTACCTAAATTCCCTGTCTGTCCTTTGGGTTTTCGGGTAGGCTGTTTTGGTTAGGCTAGAAAATCTTATTCGCGCATGGCTTAAGCGTTGTTTAGAGTCGTGTCGCACGAAGGAAGGAAGGAGGAGGGGTCTTGGAAGCCAATACGGGTGTTTTGAAAGAACTGGCAATGCGTGAAGCTCAACTGAGCGCAAAGGTCGCGCAGGTCAAAGAGGATGCGCTAAAAATTGTGTCTGATGCTGAAAGTAAAGCCAAGGAATTACTGGCAAAAGCCGAAAGCGACGCAAATATTTTGGAAGCCGAGTATAAGCAAAAGCGCGAAGGCGAGGAGAAATCCATTTTTGAAGCAGGCATGAGTGCTGCCAAAAGCGCAGCTGATGCTGTCTCGAGTGCTGCCGCAGGTAAAATTGCTGGTGCGGTACAGGTGATTGTCTCGAAGGTGTTACCTTAAAAGGAGTTCGGAAATGGCAATTGCAGATATGTCCGAAATCCTGATTCTCGGACGCAAACGAGATAACCTCGAAGTGATTCGAGCGCTGCAAGACGCAGCCGTAGTGCAAATTGACCCTTTGGAAGACAGCGAAATCCCCAAAGGGGTTTTAGTTGGGGCAGATGCGACCCGTAAAGCCAGTTTAGAACGGATGTTGGCTCGAGCCGAATCTGCTTTGGCGGCTTTAGGTGCATCAAACGCTACACCGGACTTTGATAAGTTGCGTGGGGTCAATCTCGAGTCGCTACTTGAAGAAGTGGGAAGCCGTTCTGATGTTTTGGCGCTCGAGAAATCCGAGTTGTCCCAAGAACTGTCAGCCATTGGTAGTTTTCAAAGCGTGGCACGTACTTTGGGCGAATTGGCGGGTGGCTTAGGTAAAAGTGGTCGCCTAAGCGCAATTGGTTTTATTTTGTCCGACAAAAAAGAAGAAGAGAAGTTGCGCTCTGGGCTGCTTGAAGCCGGAATAGACTTTGAACTTGGTCATCATCCAGTTGCAAAAACCTCGGCGGCGTTGTTGGCAGTGCGTTCTAAAGACGCAGCTGTGGCGAAAAGTGTCGTCTCGAGAGTTGGGCTTGCCGAGTTGCGGTTTCCTGGGCGTTTCGAGGGCTTAAATTACTCGGATGCGGCTGCTCTGATGGAGCAACGCGCCAAAACCTCGCCTGAAGAAATGCAGGGTATTTTGCAAAGCATTGAATCGCTCAGTGCCAAGCACGCCAGTACCTTGGCGGCGGCTCGGGTTGAACTCAAAGACGAATTAGCCCGTTTTGAAGCAGTGAGTTCGAGCGTGGCTGGTAAGTACGGTTTTGCCTTACGTGGCTGGATTCCAAAAGCCAACCATGCCCAACTCGAGCAGGCATTGACCCCATTAAAAGGTCAAGTGATTTATCAGTTCTCCGATGCACCGCACCACCATGCCGACCATGTGCCAGTCAAATTGGTCAACAACAGTTTTGTCAAGCCATTTGAAATGCTAATTGGTATTTTGCCACTTCCAGCCTACGGCACATTTGACCCAACTTGGGTGTTGGCGCTGTGCTTCCCACTGTTTTTTGGTTGGATTATCGGCGATGTCGGCTTAGGTGCGATTTCTGTGGCTTTGTCGTTTTTCCTCGCTGCCCAAGCCAAAGCTGGTAAAACCATCAGCATTGATTTATTTGGCGCTAAACTCTCACCGCCAGTCCTCGAGAATCTTTCGCATGTACTGCGTTGGATGGGTATTTCGAGCATCATTTTTGGTGTGGTTTTCGGCGAGTTGTTTGGTACACTTGGCGAACACCTTGGGATTTTTAAGTTTGCTGGTGAAGAACACAGTGCGCTGTTTACTTCGCCGCTTCACCGTGTTTCCTCGAGTGCCACCGCGATTATGCTTTTGATTTCGCTCATTCCGGGTGTGATTCAAGTGCTTGGTGGTTGGTTGCTCAGGGCAAAACTTGGGTATCAACACAAGGATATGCCGCACTTTTACGAAGGTATTGGAATGTTCTTAGGCGTGGTTGCGATGTTGCCTTGGGTCGGTCAATTTGCCTTGGGTTGGACTTTCCCAAGTTGGGTTTTCCCTGTTCAAATGGGTCTACTGGCA
>JAYWHB010000438.1:0-3281 GCA_043777915.1 Deinococcales bacterium | reverse complement strand
CGAGTTCAGTAGCAGATGTGGCTAAAAACAAATACCCATGTGGCTCATAGCCTGAATTAACCCCTGTTTGGTTCTCAAAATTAAGCAGAATTTGCCGTGCCAACAAAGACAACTGCACATTGATGCTCGTGCCGTACTGCACCCTAAAACCACCTGTGGCTCGAGCCGCGCTGCTGCTGGCGGTTTGGTCAGTGGCGGCTTTGGGGTCTTGTTCTAAAACCAGCACTTTTGCGCCCTGTAAAGCCAAAAAATGTGCCACACTCGAGCCGATAATCCCAGCCCCAAGAACAATGATATTTGCTTGCATACCTGTAATTCTAAGCCATAACGGGTATCTCGAGGGTTTGCAGAAAAATATCCACAAGCATGGCATCAAGGGTACTCCCTGCTTGGCGTTGCAACTCGAGAATCGCGGCTTGGGTTGTCCATGCGTTTTTATAAGGGCGTTCGCTGGTCAGGGCATCAAAGACATCTACCACCGCAAATAAACGGGCTAAGTACGGTATCTGCTCCAGCCTTAAGCATTCGGGATAGCCACTGCCATCGGTGCGTTCTTGATGGTACAAGACAATATCCAAGGTGGCTTTGGGTAAGAACTCTAAGCCTTGGAGCATTTGAAAACCAATGGTTGGATGCTGACGAATCCAAAGCCATTCATCCGGCGAAAGTTGACCAGGTTTAAGCAGCACATGGTCTGGCACAGCCACTTTGCCAATGTCGTGCAGCAAAGCACCCCATTCTAGGGCTTGGAGTTGGTTGTCCTCGAGATGCAGCGCCCTACCAAAGCGCATGGCAAGTTCTAAGACCCTATCGGTATGACCTTTGGTTTCAAAGTCGCGCATCTCGAGGGCAAGTCCTAGGGTTCTAAAAGTCTGCGCTCGAGTGTTCAGCACTTCTTGAATCGCCTCGGCACGTTCCATGGCTCGGGTTAAACGCCCCGCAATAAATTCGGCAATTTCGCGGGTGTTGGCAGGAAAAGGCATGGGGTGAGAAAAACTAGCTGCACTTAAAAAAGCCCGAACCCGACCACCCAAATGAACAGGGGCTAATAAACCTGTACGAAAACCAAATTTTTTTAATTCTGGTTTGGCATTGGCTAAAGTTTGGTAGTCGCTCAGCAAAACCATTTGACCAGACATAATCGCAGAATTAAAAATACCTTGCGCCGATACTGGCTCGGTTTGACGGTACAATAAAAACCCTTCTGGTACTTCCCCCAAGACTGCTAGTGGCGTAACCATTTCGCCGTCTAGGGCAAAATAGACCGCCGCTTCTAAACCTGTTAAATCAAGTAAGGTCTGCATTCCTAGGGTGGCAATGGCTTGTTCATCATCGAGTTGCTCGAGGTCGCTGGAAAGTTGCGCCAGTTTTGCAAAGGCATCGGCGCGTTGCTGAGCAGTTTGCAAGGCTTCTAAACGAACCAAAGCACTGGATAGGGCTTCGGCAATGGCGGTCAGAATATCTAAATCCACTGGTAGTAAACGATCCCTATCGCCTAAAGTATCGGCACATAAAACCCCGATGACTTGGGTGCTTGTACCTTGACGAATTGGCGCACCAATATACGCCCCTTGCTCCAAAGTACGCATGGTGTACGCCTCGGGCAGTTGCGCCGCAAATTCTTCGACCCGTGGTTGTCCAGTATCAAGCACTTGCCAAGATAAACCGCGTTCTCTGGTCAGCGTTAGATGAATTGTTTCTTCGGCTAACATGCCACTACACCAAGCTGGACGCATTTGCGTGCGATCCGAATTTGCAAGCAGCACCGAGGCGCTCGAGGCGTGGGTGGCTTTTAAGGCAAATTCAGTCGAGATTCGGTAAAGTTCTTGTTGGGTTTGGGCTTGACGCATAACCGTCGAAACTTGGGCGAGAACTTCTAAAGCTGCCCGTTCGCGCTCTAAACGCATGTGGGTGCGTTCACGCTCGAGTCTTGCACCAAGCGCCGCCGCCACTTCTGGCAAAATAGGACGTAAATCCACCCAAGGGACGACACGATAAATCAGGGCAATACTGCCGATTAACTCACCCGCTACCCGTTGACCGACCAGATGGGCTTCGCGGAAACCAAGGCTTTCAATCAGTTTGTATTTACGATGAATTCGGGGTTCGGCAAAAACAACCCTGACGGTTTCACCACGCAAAAAAGCAGGTTCTTCTTCGGTGAAATCGCCTATCCGAATTGGTTCAAGCAGTTCTTTATTGACCCCAGAAACGGCTAAAATTCGGTAGCCATTGTTTTCTTTAATCCGAAAAACCGCACCGTCAGCCCCATTATCTAGGGTTAGGGCTTCGAGCATTACCTGATATAAGTCGTCGCTGGTGGTGGCATCGCCAATGGCACGCAGAGAACGGCTCAGAATACGTTGTCTAATCAGTTCGGCTTCGCGCTCAGTGACATCTTTGATAATCGCAATGACTCCTTCAAGTGCATTATTGTTATCAAACACAGCCCGAACACTGACCTCTGCCCTGAAACGTTGCCGATTTGGTTTTTGATGCCAGACCACACCACGCCAAACATCACCACTTAAGACCGTTGCCCAACCTTCATCTTGGGAAGCGCTGACACTCGAGCCGATTAAATCCACCAATTTACGCCCCAACATTTTACGGTGGCTGACTTCATACAAAGATTCAGCCGCCGTATTGAGCATCACCAAGTTCAACTCGGCATCGGTCAGCAAAGCCGCTTCGCCAAGTGCATCAAGAACAGGGTAAAAAGAGTCAATCAAAAAATCACACCCAAGTTATCGTAACATCTTTTGCTGTTAGTGACTGTGTAAAAACCCGTTGAGACTGGTCAAGGGCGAATGCACCGCACATCAATCTCGCTATAAGCCACTTCTTGGACAGCTTCAAAAGTTCCGTCACGCACCCCCTCGAGCAGTGCCGAAAATAAAACCGTGCGTTCACCCCAATCCTCGGCAGGGACTTGATGAAAAAAAAAGTTCTTGATCAAAGCTCCAAATTGGCGAATTCTAGCTAAAGCAAGCGGCATGGTTAGGCGCTCAAATGCCAAGTCTAAAAAATCTATAGCGCGGATGCGTCGTCTGGCAGCCTCTAAAAGCGCTCCAAGTCCGCTCGAGACTGGTTTGGACTTACGAGGCAGACGAATCTCGGGAACACGGGGAAGCATCACCAAGGACTGACAAGCCCGTTGGTCTTTTAGAAAAGAAATCGCACCCTCGAGTTTGGCAAGGGCTTGCACCCCTTCAAGCACATCTTCAAGACTGCTGTCGGCACTGTCGGCATCATCCTCGAGAATTACTCGGGGGGCTTTT
>JAYWHB010000437.1:0-9163 GCA_043777915.1 Deinococcales bacterium | reverse complement strand
TTACTTTTATTTCAGGACCCAGTGCGACCTCGGATATTGAACTGAACCGCGTTGAAGGGGTTCATGGTCCTAGGGTTTTAGAAGTGATTGTGGTGATTTAACTGCTTAAGCCAAGGGCTGGGGCTATACCTCGAGATTCGGAAGTAACAGCTCATCTGCCCAAAGTCGCCGCATTTCGCTCGGGCGGAACTCAATTCATTGCAAAAATGGTATAATCTTAGTGTGCCTGAAATCACCAGTTTTTACGGAATCCGCATCACCATGTATTACAACGACCACCTACCACCACATTTTCATGCCGAATACGGCGATGATGAAATTTTAATTGAAATAAACACCCTTAACATTTATGCAGGGGAAATCCCGAGACGTGCTTTACGATTCATCCTCGAGTGGGCAACTCAAAACCAAGCAGCCTTACAACAACTCTGGGAACTTTGTCGTGCAGGACAACCTCTGCACAAACTCCCACCACTCGAGTAAAAGGAAAAACCATGCACAAAATTTTAATGGCTACTGCCAAACCAAATAAACAAGTTTATCTCGAGTATGACGATGGTTCGACTTATCTGATTGACTTAAGCCCTTTGATTCAACCCAAGACTGTCTTTGAACTGCTCGAGAACAAAAACGAATTTAATAAACTCGAAATTGGCGCTCGAGGACGCAGCTTACGTTGGAACGATATGCTCGAGTTAGATGCTGATGCCCTACGGATGCAAAGTACGCTCGAAAATGGTTTACAGCACAAAATTATTGGCAGTACACCCGCCACTGCCATCACACCAGACCCAATTAGTTTAGAGGTTCAGAACGCCCTAAAACTGGCTCAAGTAACCCAAACTGAAGCAGCCCAACGCACAGGCTTGACGCAGCCAACCATAGCGCGGTTAGCCAATCCAAATTATCATGGGCATAGCATCGAGAGCCTACGGCGTTTAAGCCAAGGGCTGGGGTTACAACTCGAGATTCGGATTGGCAAATGACTGCTATACTATTAAGTATGAATACTGTTGAGCGAGACAAAAATGTCCTAGGTGGAACTCTAGTGTTTACTGGTACTCGAGTACCAGTAAAGTCTTTGTTTGATTACCTTAAAGAAGGGTCTTTACCCGAATTTCTCGAGGATTTCCCAACAGTTTCTAAAAGTCAGGCAATGGATGTTCTGGACAATTCACAAAGGGCTTTCGATGCGGTTGCTGCTTGATGAATGCTTACCCAAACGCTTAAAACACCTTCTTGAAAATCACGAAGTTTATACTGTACCAGAAATGGGCTGGGCTGGCACAAAAAATGGTGTGTTATTGCGTTTGATTCTCGAGGCGAAATTCGATGTGTTTATCACTGTGGATGCAGGAATTCAGTACCAACAAAATTTGTTGAATGTTCCATTGCGAATCGTGGCATTATCTGCTTTTAGCAACCGAATAGAAGACTTACAGCCGTTAATCAAAGAATTTGTCGGGGTACTCCCAAATTTAACTTTTGGAGTTCATCGGATTGGTTCAAAAACCACTTGAGATTCGACCTTGGTTTAAGCAGTCTCATCCGCCCAGAGCCGCCGCATTTCATCCGAGCGCGACAGCAATTCCTCAAGTGTTCCCGTATCCGTAATCTGCCCATGCTCGAGCAGAATTATTCTTGTGGCTCGTTGTAAAGCTGGTCGGCGGTGCGAAACCACCAAACAGGTTTTGCTGAGGCTCGAGACGCGCTCCCAAAGGCTTTGTTCGGTGCGGACATCGAGCGCACTGGAAATATCATCAAAAACCAGCAAACTACTGTTCTGAGCGAACATCCGAGCGGCTGCGGTGCGTTGCAATTGCCCACCAGATAATTTAAGTCCACGCACCCCAACGAGGGTATCTAAGGCGTGAGGCAGCGTCTCGAGGTCGGTTTCTAGCACGGCGCTGTGAATGGCTGGCTCGAGCGGTTGGTTTGTGCCTAGCGCAATGTTTTCGCGTACCGTGCCACTGATTAAAGCTGGAACTTGCGGCGTGTAGGCACTGCGCGGCGGAATCATAAATTCGGCTGGCTCGAGAATGGATTGCCCGTTCCAGAAGATTTTGCCAGATTGAACTGGAAGTAAGCCAAGCAATGCCCGCAAAAGCGTGGTTTTTCCACTGCCAATTCTGCCCGTAATCACCACAAATTCACCGTGTTGGATTGTAAAACTGGCATTTTGTATACCGCGTCCAGACTCGAGATGTGAATAGCTTAAATTCTGCACCGATAAACTTTTGAAGTCATCCTCGGGTCGTTTAACTATTGTCTCGAGCGGGGCTGGGTCTCGGTGCATTTCGATCAGCTGATGTGCAACCAATTGCTGACTAGACGCACCCTGCATCACGCCCATCATTCGGGTAAATGCCACATCAGCCCGTTGAATGGTTGCTATAAAATTGCCAAAAAATTCGGTGTGATGCCCAACCTCCCATAAATACAGCACAAATAAACTAAATTCGCCGACCGTAAATTCGCCCGAACGCATTTTTGAACCCGCCAGCAGCAGAATTAAACCCGTGCCGAGTGAAACAATGTTACTCGAGAAAACCCCAAGCGCTTGATTGAGGGCAACATTTCGCAGCATGGCGCGTTGTCTAGCTTGTGAGCGAAGCTCGAGTTGATGCAGTACCATTTTTTCTGCGCCAGCCACTTGAATTGCTTGGACACTCTGAAAAACCTCACCGAGTAACGAGGTATAAAAACTGCTTTTTTCTCGAGCCGCTTTTTGCAAAATCTCGAGCCGATTGCGAGCGCGATAACTGATTAATGTCACAATCACCAAAGGTAAAAAAACATAGAGCGTTAAAGCCGCATCTATAAAAAGTAATATGCCAATTGCAATCACCATATAGGCAATTTGTCCGATAATATCCAGTGTCCAGTCGCCTGCATTTTCGGCTTCGTCGGCATCGTCACGCAAGGTATTTAAGGTCTCGCCAACGGTATTTTCAAAAGCCTTTGCGCCCGGCATTTGCAAAATGCGCTGCATGATATTTAAGCGCAACAAACCACTGCTGCGAAACCGCCAAGGGATATTAGTAGCAATCCCCGAAAAAAGCGTTGCCACATGCAAAACCCCATACGCCAGCACCAAACCAACCAGCATTTGTACGGTATACGGCAAGCCATTCCAAGTCGGGTTTTCTTGTTGTAGCGCATCAAAAAACAACTTAGAAAGATAACCCGGTAAAAGCGGCATGGTGTAAATACCAACCCAGAACAGCACATTAAGCGCATACCAACCCTTAGAAAAAGCAATTAAACGCCCAAGGTAAAACCAGACCGAAGCCTTCATACCATCACCGCTTCGAGTCCAAGACGGCGTAATTCGGCAAAACTCGAGGTATGGGTATTGGCTAATTCTTGACGTGTACCAAACTCGAGAACTTTTCCTTGTTGCAAAATCAGGATGTGGGTGGCGCGTTCGACGGTTTTCAGGCGGTGGGCAATGATGATTGCAGTGCGGTTCTCGAGTAGTTTATCCAGCGCAGTTTCGAGGCGGTGTTCGGTGGCGGGGTCAAGTCGCGCCGAGGCTTCATCTAAAATAATCAGTTTGGGGTCATGTAGAAACGCCCTCGCCAGTGCCACAAGTTGGGCTTCGCCCGAGGATAGAGAATCTGGCGTGATGGCAGTTTCTAAGCCATTTGCTAAGGCGTTAAACCAATCGGATAAGCCTAATGTATTGAGTGCCTCGAGTAGCCGTATATCGGGGATGGTGGTATCAAAAAAAGTCAGGTTGTCTCGGAGGTTGGCTTGGAAAAGTTGTACATCTTGCGTTACCAGCGCCACACCAGCCCTAAACGACTCGAGATTATAATTTTTTAGGTCATGCCCGCCAATTTTAACCAGACCTTGTTGTGGGTCGTAAAACCGAAATAAAAGCCGTGCCAAAGTGGTTTTTCCACTTCCCGTGCGCCCCAGTAAACCCAGTACACTGCCAGCCTCGAGTTGAAGATTGATATTCTCGAGGACTGGTACATTGTCTTCATAAGCAAAACTGACCTGCTCGAGTTGTAGGGCTAATCCGTTTGGGCTTTTAGGTAACTCGAGTTGCCCCGAGACAATACTTGGTACAAATCCAAATAATTCTTTGACCCGTGCAATACTGGCTTCGGCGCGTTGTAATTCCTGCATTTGCTGGCGAAAACGGTCTATCGGCTCGGCAACCATCCAAGCATAGTGCATGACCATATAAACCGCACCGAGACTCAGTGTGCCGTTTTTGTACAAACTCGCGCCAATGCCGTAAGTCAGGGCATCGGCTGTCACCCAAAACATGGTACTTGCACCCCAGACGATACTTCCTTTAAGGTTGGCAGAAAAACGCACTTGGTAGAGCGCTCTCATCTCGAGCCGCATTCGGCGCATGACCCAGGCGGTTGCGCCATTCCCACGAATATCCTCGGTGGCATTTAAGACTTCCCCTAAAAAACCATAATACTGGGCAGCTTTTTCGCGTTCTTCTTGCCAAGCCTTAGAAAATCTCGAGGTCAGGGTCAGAATAATTGTGCCTAGGACAGAATAACCCGTGAATGCCAAACCAAGCCGCCAATCTTGGAGGGTTAAGGCAATCAGCACCCCAAGCAGCAGCAGAAAATTCCCCCCAAGACTGACCACAAAACTCGAGAAAAACCCCGATAAGGCATTGACATCACCATCTATGCGTTCGATCATTTCGCCTGGTGGTCTGGACTTATGAAAACCCATGCCCAAATTGAGGGTGTGAGATGCTAAATCAGCACGCAGCGCATTGGTCGAACGCCAAGCCACCTCATTAGAAATATAAGCCGCCAGCGCCCGAAAGCCACTCGAGACCAGCGCCGCCACAATAAAAAGCACTGCCAGAAGCGTTAAATTACTGGTGTTGGCGGCGTTCTGGGTGGCATCCACAAAACGCCGTGCAATTTGTGGATTGAGGACTTGTAAACCAATACCAAGCAACAAAAACAAGCTCATCCACGCGACTCGAGTCCCCTGCGGCATCAAATAACGCCGCAGTAAAACCCAGAACTCGGCTATCGGCAGCTTCATGTGGTGCAGTGTACGGTTTGCTCGAGACTGGCTGCCTCGGCTTTATGGCTTATCAATCTGGATTAAATGCCCATTCTCCAGCCTCGAGTAAGTGCAGTCTCGAGCCATCGGCTCGAATGCCAACCACCTGCATTTCCTTACTGCCAATCATCCAATCCACATGCACTTGGCTGTCGTTTGCACCGTGGGCTGCCAGTTCTTCTTTACTCATGGTTGTGCCGCCATTGAGGGTGTAGGCGTAAGCCCTGCCCATGGCGATATGACAAGCTGCATTTTCATCAAAGAGTGTTTCTTGGAACAGCACCCCACTTCTGGCAACCGGTGAGGATTCGGCAACCAAAGCAATTTCGCCTAAGCGACTTGCCCCTTCGTCGGTCTCGAGTAGTTGGTGCAAAATATCCTCGCCTGTGGCTGCCCCCGCCACAATCGCTTTACCATCCTTGAAGGTCATGCGAATGCCATCTATGATTTGCCCATTAAACGATAATGGTTTGGTTGAACGCACCGAGCCGTTTACGCCAAATCGGTGCGGCATGGTAAAAACTTCTTCGGTAGGGATGTTCGGCACATACTGAATCGGCATGGGGTGCTTGGGGTTGCTGGTGCGGCTCGAGCCACCTTCCCACCTGTGCAGTTCGGGTAATTCAATGCTTAAATCTGTGCCGGGGGCGTGTAACTCGAGACGGCGCAAGTGTTGCTTGTTCAAGTAATCACGACGGGCTTCAAGGTCGGTTAAATGGGTTTGCCAAGCACTTACAGGGTCGGGTTGGTCGGCTCGAGAAACCATAAAAATGGCATCCCAGAGTTTTTCTAACCCTTCGGCTTGGGGGAGGTCTGGGAAAACTCGTTTAGACCAACTTGGCACGGCGTAAGCAATGATGCTCCAATTGACTTGTCCAGAACCAAATAATTCCATCACTTTTTTGCCGCGCATCCCCATGGCTCGCATCATCATCGAGACTCGGTTGGGGTCGGTGTGTTCAAAGGCGGCTGGGTCATTGGCAAGAATACTCAAGTAGGCATCGCCGCGCTCACAGGCAGATTCCATGGCTTGGTAACGAAGTTCTGAAACCTCGGATAAATTGGCTTCGGCACTGTGATTTAAGCGCTCTAAGGTGCTTAAATCATCCATCCAGATGGTATCCACTAAACTTGCCCCCGCTTTATAAGCTGCCCGAGCAATCAAACGCACAAGCGGTGCAGACTCGAGCGGGGCGCGGATGTACAAACGCTGATTGGGGTGAATGTTATTGCCAATTCGCACAGCCAGCGTCGCTAGGTTCTCGAGTTTTTGTTGGAAATCCATAAGATAGTCTAATCCCTGACAGATTGCGAGAACGTAGCCCAAGAGAAGTTCTCGAGTAGACTAAGCCATGAACCCAGTACAGAGTATGCAAAATGCAATTGCGGCTGGTTGGCAAAAAGTCTTAGATGGTGTGCTGTCCTTAAATCCTGTGCCAGAAGCACTTCGTCCGATACTTGGCTCGAGGTATTTTTGGTTTTTAATTTGGGTGGCGATTTTCTCGAGCCTAGGACGGAATTTACTTGGAGAACGATTCGGCGCGTGGCTGGGCGCAATTTTAGGCGGTTTGGTCTGGGCGAGTTTTATGCCTAAGCCCGAACTGGAACTGAGCGGCTTGGTGCTGGTGATGATTATTTTCCCTGTGTTGCTTGGCTGGTTTTCAAAAACCAACATGGGTCAACGTACTAGGGGCGCAAAAACCTGTCCCGATTGCTTTGAAGAAATTAAAACCCAAGCCAAGGTTTGTAAACACTGCGGCTTTCGGTTTGGTTCGTAAATGTTGTGTGCCGCACATCACAGCCTAGCTATTTGATGGTTGTGACCAGACTCTAAAAGCGGCATACTCGAAAACGGAGGAATTCTACATGCGTTTATACAATTTTTTATTTGGGCTGGTGCTGGTCTTGGTGATTGTTTTTGCTTTTGCCAACATTGATTCCTTGCGTACCACAACCCAAGTTGTGATTCCTTTTTTTGGCAAACAAACCCTGCCAATGCGCTTATACGGTTGTGTTTCTCTGATTGTTCTAGCTGGCGTTTACAGCCTCCTGTGGTATCTCTCGAGTACCCGCCAAAAAGCCAAAAGCGCCGATTACCTAACCAAGCTCGAGGAAACCCGCCGTCATTTAGACGAAAAAGAAGCTGGGCGTTTTGCCCAATTACAAGCCCAATTAGAAACAGCGACCCAAGACATTCTGGCTCGAGTTGGTGGGGTTGCTCCAGTCAAGAAAGGTTTATTTGCTGGGCTGACCCAAAAAGACGCACCAGTACCGCTCCCTAGCACGGTGCAGAGCTTAGAAGGTTTAGTGACCCGTATAGAAAAAGTCCGCGATGAACTGGCAGCCGATATTGCCAGTTCAGAACACGAAATTCTGCAAGCCATTGAAACATTAAAAGACCGGCGTTAAGCCACACTTCTCGAGATAAACCCTGCCATGTCACTTGCCATTTGTACAAGGCTGGGCTGGTGAACGTACATCATGTGTCCAGCTTGGTAATAGGTGGTCTCGAGGTTGCTTCTCAGGTGCGTGGGAATTGCTAAATGGTCAAATACATAGTCGGAAGCCCAGTACGGCGTAGCGAGGTCGTAATAGCCATTTAAGACCATCACCCGCAGGTTTGGATTCATGTTCATGGCTTTACGCAGGGTTTCGGCAACATTGACATATTTGTTCTCGAATTCTTTGTATGACCACGGTTGCCAGACTTTCCAGCTTAGGATTTCGTAGCTTGTATCGGTTTCAAAACCAAGTTCGCTGCGAATATACTGGTTAAATGCAGCCGTGTATGCGCCATAAATTGCGGCGTAACTCGGGTCGAATTCAAAATGCTGTCCAGCAGAATCGCGGTCTGAAGCCTTAAATCTCGAGTCTAAGCGCCCAACGGTCTTGCCTTGGTCACGCATCAGTTCTTTGCAAAAGCGCATAATCTCGAGGCGTAAATCGGAGCGCTCAACAAATTCACGGCTGACCCCTGTTAAACGCGAAACTTCACGCACCACTTTGTTCTTGGTTGTTTCATCCAAACGATGTCCCTTAAAAAGTGCGGTTTGGTAGGTATTTTGGGCAAAATCTTCGGCTTGGCGTAAGTGCGTCTCGAGCGATGTGCCTTTGGTTTTCCCATGATAATAGGCAGTCGCCGCAAAAGCTGGCAAGTACAGAGTGTGCGGTAAGTCATTACCGAGTTCAAATTTGATGGTCGAAAAATCCAGTACCGTAGAAACCAGAATAATCCCGTTCAAATACATCCCGTGACGTTCTTGTAAATAGCCTGCTAAACCACTCGCCCTTGTTGTGCCGTAACTTTCGCCAGCCAAAAACTTGGGCGATAACCAACGGTTTTCCCGTGTCACAAACAAACGAATAAAATCACCAACCGACTCAATATCCTTGGTAAACCCATAAAAATCCTTGGCTTTTTCGCCTTTAATCACCCTCGAGAAACCCGTGCCAACTGGGTCAATAAACACCAAATCGGAATGCTCTAAAAGCGTTTGGGCATTGTCCTCGAGACCAAACGGTGGCGGAGTTAAAGCGTCAACATCACCCATGACAACTTTACGCGGACCAAACGCCCCCATGTGCAACCAGACGCTCGAGCTTCCGGGTCCGCCATTAAAACAAAAGGTAATCGGACGGGTTTTATCCGCGCCATTTAAGGTGTAGGCAATAAAAAACAGTTGGGCTTGGTCTTTGTCGCCTTCCGAAACCCCGTCTTTTTCGGATTCGGAACGCAAGACCATTGTTCCAGTTTTGGCGGTGTACTCGAGTTTTTTGCCGTTCAGCATCAAACTATGCTGAGTGACAACAATTTTATCCTCGAGCGGCGGGATAACCACTTTGGTTTCTTCGGACATGGGTTATTCTACTACGGTTTGCCACGGTCACTCGAGTCTATGATAATCGTCACAGGACCATCATTGAGTAAACTAATTTTCATATCGGCTTGAAAAATTCCTTCTTGCACCTCGAGTTGTTGGTTGCGTAGGGCTTCACAGAATTCTTTGTACAATCGCCGTCCGTCGTCGCTGCTGGCAGCTTCAATAAAACTTGGGCGATTTCCGCCGCGAGTGTCGGCATACAGCGTAAATTGAGAGACTGCCAAAAC
>JAYWHB010000436.1:0-3286 GCA_043777915.1 Deinococcales bacterium | reverse complement strand
ACCCGAGCGCCAACGCGCCATTGAGGTCATGCTTGAGCAGAGTTATCAGCGCTTAACAACTTTGCAACAAACGACGCTACAAGCCATGTGTGTCTTTCGCGGTGGTGCAACCTTAGAAGCAGCAAGGGCTGTAACAAGTGGCAGCTTAGAGGATTTGCAGCATCTGGTCGAGACGGGCTTATTGCAAAAAAATAGTCTTGGACGTTTTGATTTACACGAATTATTGCGCCAATATGTGCTGACCCAAGTTCAACCAGCCGATTTAGCGGATTTTAGGCAAAAACAGGGGCAGTATTTTAGCGAATTGCTGCTCAGGTCAGTAAAAGCCATCGAAAAAAATTATGCTTCAGGCGTGGCGGCGATAACGCTTGAGTATCCCAATATCGAAATGATTCTGGGGTTTTTTACCCGCTTTGATTTAGAGCATGAATTTGCCCGAATTGCCGATTTCTATTTGGTCTTCTTGCGGGTTCGTGGCTTGTTCTGGACAGCCCTAGATTTTATAGAGGCAAACATCAAAAATCCAGATTTGTCGCTTGGTGTGGTGCAGCAAAATCAAATCATTAAAGCCTGTATCTTACAGTGTACTTTTCAACTCGAGGCTTCTAAAAATTGCTTTCAAGAAACCTTGCCTACCCTCGAGCCGTTAGACCCCACTTGGGGCTATGGGTGGCTTGGCTACAGCGAAACCTTATTACTTCTTGGCGAGGCACAAGAAGCTCGAGTAACCTGTCAGCGTGCGTTTACCGCTTTTGAGACTACTGATTTATATTTTTACCTGCTACGGGTTAAAATTTTGACTGCCAATGCGTATTTGTACAGTGCAGAACCACTAAACGCAAAAACGCAGGCACTCGAGGCGCTGCATATCGCCCAGCAATACGGCATCAGCTATAGTTATGGCAGTTGGTACTGGGAAGTCGGTAAGATATTTATTGCCCTACAAGAACCAGACACCCTTAAATACCTCCAAGGGACATTTGAATTCTACCAAGGCATCTTTGACACCTATAGTTTACAATTTATCGCCAGAGAAGCCAAAAATCTATACCTTGCCAATGGGCAAGTACAAAATCATGATTGGGTGGATAACTTCTTGGTAGAACTCGTTTAAGTTTTTCGGCTCGAGAAGCCGCCACAGGTTTCTCGAGTCATGATGTGTTTAGCTAACTCGTGATGCTGTAACTGGCACACCATTTTTTGGGCGCATGGTCAGGCTGGCATAAATTTCGACCTTGTAATTTTTGGCTTTTTGAAAATCAATTCTCGAGAGTACGGTGGAAAGTAAAATCATTCCTTCCATCTCGGCGAACATATTGCCAATACAGACCCTTGGTCCTGCGCTAAACGGAAAATAGGCATAATCGGGCAAACTTTTTTCATAACCATCAACCCATCGTTCGGGCTTAAAAGCATCGGGGTCGTCAAAATACTTGGGGCTGCGTTGGGTCACATACTGCGATAAAATAATGTTCTGTCCTTTGGGAATAAAATACTCGCCCAATTGCACATCCTCGAGGGCGGTGCGCCCAATGCTCCATGCCGTCGGGTAAAGCCGCAGGGTTTCTTGCCAAATTTGTTTAATCAGTGGCAACTTGGCAATGTCCTCGAGTCGGCAACCCTCTGCCCCCAAAACAGCACGGGCTTCTGCACAAGCGGCTTTAAGAATTTGCGGATGCTCGAGTAACAAATGCACCGTCCAAGAAAGCGCATTGGCGGTTGTTTCGTGTCCAGCCAAAAGCAGCGTCAGGGCTTCATCGCGCAGTTGCTCGTCGTTCATTTGGCTGCCGTCTTCGTCTCTTGCTGCCACCAACATGGCTAATAAACTGTACTCAGAAGGGTTAGCGCGTTCCTTGGCAATCATCTCGAGCGTAATGCTGTCCAGTTCGGCAATGGCGGCTTTTAAGCGTTTATGCCCGGGCAATGGAATACTGAGCGGTAAGGGAATTGGTTGACCCATCTGCGCTCGGTTGGCTTGCAGTGCCTCCTCGAGCGCATGACCGACACGGCTACCTTGTCCAGAAATCTCGGCGTTAAAGAGGGTTTTTGCGACAATTTCTAAGGTTAAAGAATTCCAGAATTCAAAGGCATCCAGTTCGGTTGGCATTTTCTCGAGAGCGCGAAGGGTGTATAAGCGCATCGTTTCGCCATAAGCCCGAATTTTTTCTTTGTGAAAGGCGGGTTGTGCCAATCGGCGCTGACGCAACCAAAAATCCCCATCGCTTGAGAGTAAGCCGTTGCCAATCAGGGCTTTTAAGGCGGGGAAACCACGGTAGGGCTTCTTGAATTTTTTAGCATAATCACGCAACACCAACGCCACCAAATCTGGGCGGGTCACAATCGTCATTTGCCGATTACCAAAGTTCAGATTGACAATTTCACCATGCGATTTGCTGACTTGCATCAAGTAACCCGGTGGGTCTTTGGCAAACTCGAGAACATGTCCAACCAAGGGCAGACCTTTGGGCATTGGCGGAATTAAAGGGGTGGTCATACGCAATTATTTCAGATTCTCGAGTGCCAAGCCAGTGATTTTTGCATTTGGCGGGTAGTAAACCAGTTAGCCACAGCAAAAGCAAAACAGCCTTGGCTCTGCCGCTACAAGCCTGAGCTTAAAGCAGTTGGCTCGAACAGGAAAAAAGACATGATAGACAAATTGGTTGATACCCACCGCATTAAATACGATCTGTACTATCCGGTTCTCGAGCAGGAATTTTACTCAGTACATCCATAAAGGCGGTTTCACTGGCTCGAGCCGCCCGTGCTTGCAGATAATCCTCTGTCATTAAACTGCTTACTTTCTCAGTCACAGCACTGACAATTAACTGGTTCATACTGATGTTTTCTTGGTCAGCCAAGGCTTTCAAGTTTTTTTGCAAAGAATTTGGTAAACGAATCGTCATTGCGCTCATAAAGAACCTCCTAATGTCTTTAGAAAATCGCTTGGGGTTACTGTTGTTACTCCAAGCTGCTCACAACCCTTAAAGTCACGTAGATTATGGGTGACAATGCACTTGGCAGCACTATTAAAAGCCACTTCGAGAACCATATTGTCTTTTGGGTCAAGTAGAAAAGGTCGCCATAAGTAATCTATTTGTTGGTGTTTAGCTTTTAAGGTCATAAAATCAAGTAAAACTCGAACATCCTTGTTTGATAATGAGTGCAGACCATCTCTGGAGAGAACATCTTCGTACTCGAGAATCAGGGGGACTGAAATAATTGGTTGGAATGAATCGGCTTTGATGTGACGAAGAAGCTGATACGAAGCTCCAAGTGATGAGCGTAC
>JAYWHB010000435.1:0-3290 GCA_043777915.1 Deinococcales bacterium | reverse complement strand
CCCTCAGCTATGACTGCTGCTAATCGCGCCGTAGAAACCATGATTCAAATTTCGCAGAATATGAAGCAAACTTTGAATATCAAAGGCTTGGTTATCCTTTTTGATGAAGCTGAACGTAGTGAGTGGGCATCAACACCACATCGTGTGGCACAAGCACAAAATCTAATAACTTGGTTTGCCACTCGAGCCGCAAATAAGAGTATAAAGGGCTTAAAAACATATCGGGACGAGCTACCTAGCATATCGAAAACATCATCATTTTTGCATACTGTATTTGCGTTTACACACCCATATGGTTTGGCTCGGTTTTTACAGAATAGGCTCGATATTCCCTTGGTGCAACTCAGTAGTCTTGATCGAGCAGATCGTATTGCTATTGCTGAGCAAATCAAATTGATTTACAAAATTGCCTATGGTCAAAAAGTTATTGGTATCAAAAAAGATATGCTCGAACGGATTTTTCATAATACAGACAGCGAAGATGTTCGTCTTTTTACCAGAACCATTGTGACAGCCCTTGATTACCTTCGTTTGCATGGTCGTTATGCAGATTAGTCAACAAGTCAAACGGGCTTTCTTTTCGCGTTTTGGTGGTAAATTACGCCCTTTGCAAGAACAGGCTTTTGATTTACTCGAATTGGAACGAGATGGTTTAGTGACTGCTCCAACTGGCATGGGTAAAACAGAGGCAGTTTTTGTTCCAGTTGCCCAACGCTTACTCCTTCGCTCTCGAGAACAAAGCAATACATTAGGAGCATTGATTATCAGCCCGACTCGAGCCTTAGCAACCGATTTACATAAGCGAATGTCACCGATTTTTGAACAATTGGGGCTGCGTTTAGATGTTGCAACTGGAGATAAAAACACGCAAAGTAAAACAATCCCAAGTGATGCTCTGATTCGTACTCCAGAAGGCTTAGACAGCACACTGGTACGAAGACCCAACGAAGTGCAAAACGTACAAGACATTGTGATAGACGAAATTCATACTTTTTTAAATAATCCCCGTGGTACACAACTTGTTGGTTTACTACAACGACTTTCAATGCTTAGCCCAGAGCATCGGCGCTTGGCAATCTCGGCAACTTTGCCACAACCCGAAATTGTTATCGAAACTGGATTATTACGAAAAAATAGTGTTTTGGTTGGTATAGAAGACCAAAGTCAGATAGAGTTTTTGACCCATCACTGGGCTGGCGAAAAAATAGTTGGTGCGTCGGGATTCTTACAATTCCTCAAAGAGAAAGGGGTAAAAAAAGCCCTTGGTTTTGTTCTCTCGAGAAAACGGGCTGAGGAAGTGACACTTTGGTTGAATCAAGGGTATTTACGAGGTAGTGTCTTTGTTCATCACGGGTCAACTTCTCCTACGCACAGACGGCAAACCGAAGAAAATCTTAGAACTCGTCGTGTCGTTCTGGTAGTTGCGACAACAACACTTGAAGTTGGTATTGACATTGGTGATGTTGATACCTGCATTCTTTTTGATGCTCCATTAGATGCCAGTTCTCTGGTACAACGTGCAGGGCGGGCAGGACGACGTGGTGGAGTTCGTCGTGTCGTTTTGGTCAGTGGATTGTTTGATAGCATTTCAGAATTTATGCCTTTATTACAACAAGTCAAAAGTAAACAAATTCATACAGATTATGACCCTCGTCCCTCTTTGGCAGGCTGTTTACAACAAGTAGCCTCATATCTTATGCAAGTAAATAGTTCAACCAAAATAGGCTTACTCGAGTTCTTAATGCAAGCCTATCAAATTCCAGAATCTGCTGCACAAGACGTAATACAACTTGCTTTAACAAGTCAATTTATACTTGAAAATTCGCTAGGAGACTTGTTACCATCTACAGCAACTGAGAAAATGTTTGAAACTCGAGCCTTGCACCGCACTTTTGCTGCGACAACTGGAACAACTGTGATTGATGAACAGACTCAACAAGTAGTTGGCTGGGCTGATACCCGCGAAGGTGGAACTGTTTTACTTGCAGGTAAAGGGCGCGAGCCTGTGGCATGGTCGCAAGACCAACGAAAAGTCTTTGTAAAAACCACGGAGGGCGGTCAAGCTGCATTTTTGCAAGCTGGAAAAAGTAATTTTGAATTTGCCACTTTAGCGAATTCAATGTTATCACGACAATACTTTCAAGAATAAAAATTCTTTGATGATTCCCTCGCACTACCAGTTCTTAATCTAACATCGAGAATCGTGTACAATAATTATATGAACGCCATTACCACCCAAGAAGCTGGCAAAGACCTTGAAGCCTTGGTGCATTCTGTGATTCTCGGTATTGAACCAACAATCATGATTGCCAAAGATGGTTCTAAAGTGGTTTTGATGCCGATAGAAGAATACAATTCGCTGAGCGAAACAGATTACTTGCTTTCCAACCCCAAAACAGCCCATAAGCTCCGTCAAGCGCTCGAGCAAGTGCAAAATAACCAAGTGGTTAGCAAAACCCTAGCTGAACTTGGCTTATGAATTTTGTTTTTACGGATGATGCTTGGCAGGATTATTTGTGGTGGCATGGTCAAGATATTGTGGTTTGGCAGCGAATTAACAGCCTCATTGAAGAATGCTCGAGAACCCCGCACCAAGGAACAGGAAAGCCAGAACCCTTAAAACACGACCTCAAAGGCTATTGGTCAAGACGGATTACCAAGGAGCATCGTTTGGTGTACACATTCAATAACGAACGGTTACTGATTTTATCGTGCAGAGGTCATTACGAAGACGTTTAGGGTCTACTTTTTGTACTTCGTGCATGGTGTAGACAAAGCTACACGAAATGTTGCTATTCTGTTCATAGAAGTAGCCAATTTGAAGGATGGTTTGCGATGAAAAAATTTATAATGACGCTTTTGTTTTTCTGTCTAGGCATGGTACTTGGGCAAAACAACCTAGATTATTCAAAACTGCAACTGCTGCAAGCCGTCAAAGGACACGATGGTCCGATCTTAAAAGTCGCATTCAGTGCAAATGGGCGTTTACTTGCTACAGGGGGCTTGGATGGTATTGTAATTTTGCAAGAAGTCTCAAGTGGAAAAGAACTAAAACGCTTCTCTGGTCATTCAAGCAGTGTGGTCAGCATAGCTTTCAGTCCAGATGGGCGTTCACTTGTTACTGGAAGTGGTGATAAGACTATCCGAATCTGGGATGTTTCGAGCGGACAAGAACTCAAACGTTTCTCTTTTCAAGGTGGCGTAAGTGTAGCTATCAGCCCAAACGGACGCACGCTTGCTACAGGTAGTAGCGATGGTATTACCCGAATCTGGGATATATCAAGTGGACA
>JAYWHB010000434.1:0-3305 GCA_043777915.1 Deinococcales bacterium | reverse complement strand
TTTGGATTTCTAAGGTTTGGTTGCGTCCAGCCACGCTCCCCTCGAGCTTGCGCTTGAAGGTATTTTCTTGGTCATAAAAGACCACATGACGCTCGCCTAAACCGAGCAGCACAATGTCTGAGACTGTGTAGGACGCTTTATCTTGCGCTAATGCAACAGCACCAACGAGCAGGACGGTCAAAAGTCGCTTCATGAGTATAGTGTAAAGTATTTCTCAGCCCATTGCATGAGGTGTAACCCAAGGGAAGAGATTAAAAATTTAGGCTTTTAGTAATCCAAGGTCAGCCGAATTTAATTCGCGCCACTCACCGGGGCGTAAATCATGGATTTGTAAGCCACCAATCCGGGTTCGCATTAGGCGCAACACCTCGAGACCGACTGCCGCCACCATCCGCCGCACCTGATGCTTGCGCCCCTCGAGCAGCACCATTCGCAAACCATCCTTTGCCTTAAATAGTGCATGTGGCTTTGCTTCCCCGTCCTCGAGCATGACCCCTTCAAAAAGCGCCTCGAGTTGACTGGTACTTGGAACTGGTTCAGTCCAAACGCGGTATTCTTTTTCGTGATGAAACCGAGGATGGGTTAATTCGAGCGTTAAAGCTCCGTCGGTCGTTAAAATCAGCAACCCTTCCGAAGCCCGATCCAAACGCCCAACAGGATGTAAACCCGCCACGCTCGGCACAAGCTCGAGAACACCCTGCCGCCCGAGTTCATCGGCGGCACTGGTCACCACCCCACGTGGCTTATACAAGGCAAAAGTCACATGCTTAGCTAAAAACTCGAGCCGCTTGCCATCCACTTGTACATCATCGGTCTCGAGTGCCGACTGCCCTAATGTCGCCACCACTCCACCCACCGTTACCCGCCCCTCGAGCAACAACGCTTCGGCTGCCCGCCGCGAAGCCACTCCTGCCCTCGCCAAGAGCTTTTGCAAACGCTCAGACATAAGCTAGAGCCTCATTTGAGTGGAATGTCCGCTTTGAGAATCATGGCTTCGCCTTCGCCGTCGCGCTGCATGTCAATGTTGAAATTCTGGGCATTCGGGAAGTATTTTTTCAGGACACTAAGCAGTTCTTCGCGCAGCATTTGTTCTTTGCCGGGTGGTAAACCGGCTCGGTCGTAGGCAAGCATGACTTGCAAACGATTTTTTAAGGTATCGGCACTGCCCTTTTTTTTCCCCCAAAAATTGAACACAGTTACCTCCCTCCGCCAAAGAGACGTTCAAACCAACTTTTTTTCTCCTCGAGCGAAGGATACGGAACATCTTCGCCGTGGATTCGTCTGGCGGCATCCCAAAAGGCACTGCCAGCTTTTAGGGTGGTGTCCAGCACAATTGGTGTGCCTCGGTTGGTGGAAATCAGAATGTTTTCGTCCTCGGGGATAATGCCTATTGGTTTAGCGCCGAGTAAACCAACCACATCCTCAACCGAAAGCATTTCGTCTTTGGCAATCATTTTGGGACGCAAACGGTTAATAATTAAACGCACTTCGGTGATGCCTTGGGGTTCGAGTAAACCAATAATTCGGTCAGCATCGCGGATACTCGAGCTTTCTGGATTAACCACCACCAAGGCAGCATTGGCTGGGGCGGCGGCGGTCTTAAAACCCGCTTCGATTCCCGCAGGCGAATCAAGAATCACCCTCGTGATGCCTTCTTCCTCGAGTAAACGCCGTACAAGGTCGTGCATTCCATCTATGGTTAGGGCATCTTTATCCCGAGTCCCCGAAGCTGGAATTAAATATAAATCCTCGACCCGTTTATCTTTAATCATGGCTTGGCGCAATTTACATTTGCCTTCGATCACGTCCACGAGGTCGTAAACAACCCGACCCTCTAAACCCATGATGCTATCCAAGTTCCGCAAGCCGACATCTACATCTATAACGCAGACTTTCTCGCCAAGTTTGGCTAAACCAGTGGCAACATTGGCACTGCTGGTGGTCTTACCAACACCGCCTTTACCAGACGTTACAACAATTACATTTCCTTTCACTTCTTGCCTCCAAGCTGCTCCCGACAACTCGAGAACCTGCTAACCCAACCGATGCTGGGTTCTCTGTGCGTCCGTAGTTTACAACAAAGAGGGCAATAGTCTACCCCGCCAATAGCATAGACTGCACAGAATGCGGATTGGACTTCCAGACTCAGTGTTATTTAATCGCTACGGAACATGGTGGACAACTTTCCTAGAAGGTATTGGGATAGACGTGATGCTGCCTAAAGCCAGCTTTGCTGATGCCCTAAAAGTTGGACAGAACGCCATGCCCGACGAACCCGCCACAATGCAGCTTTTGGTTGGACGGGTCTTTGAACTCAGCACCGAAGTCGAGGCGCTTTTAATTCCTGATGTCAACCCCGGGGCAGAACCCGGTACTCGCGGTGCTGCCCTCGAGCCTTGGCTGGTGGATTTACCGACGATGCTTGGACAACGCTTTAGTTTGCCAACGATTTACAAAGTCCCTGCCCGACTCGAGACCACCGAAACCACATCTATTGCCGTGCGCCTCGGGCAAACCCTGACGGGCAACGCCCAAGTGGTCAGGCGTTCCTTGGACAAAATCCAAGCCAGCCTCAAACCCAACCAAACCCCAGAACCGCTTTGGCAGTACGCTGGGCGCACCACCATTGGCTTGGTCGCAGATCCGTTACTCCTCGAGCAGTCGTTTTTAATTGCCGATACCCTGACTGCTATTACCACGGCTGGACTGCACCCCATTGCCATCAGCACCATGCCCCGCGCTCGAGCCATTGAAGAAGGCAAACGCATCAATCCGCATCTGCTGGAGATAGACCACGAAATGATTGGCAGTGCTAAATTACTAGCTGCCAAAGCTGCTATTCGAGGCTTGGTGTATATTGCTCAGCCCAATGCGGCGGCGCACCGCCGATTACTCGAGCGCAGTGCTTTTAATACCAAAAAACCGACGGTATTGCTCGAGTGGAACAACCTTGACTTCACCGCATTACAAGAATTTACTCAAAAGATTGCGCTGTAAAATACCCAGATGAAAGCCCAAATTCCGTTTGTCACCACTGGTTCATACCCAATCCGCGCTGGTAATACTGTCCAGCTTTTGATAGATGGCGAACCTGCTTTTCGGCGAGTTTGCCAAGCCATCGAGACCGCTCAGCACCGTGTTTGGGCAACCATTACTTTTATGTGGGCAGATTTTAGGATGCCAGATGGACGCGGTACAGCCCTAGAAGTGTTAGACCGAGCAGCCAAGCGTGGTGTGGATGTGCGTTTACTCTTTTGGCGACCCGACGAAGAAACTGCCCATCATCGCCGCAATGCTTTTTGGGG
>JAYWHB010000433.1:0-9218 GCA_043777915.1 Deinococcales bacterium | reverse complement strand
TCTTCGCACCCGAACCACTTTTGATGTGGCGATGTTTCAACTGGGTGGGCATAGTGTCAACCTCACCAATGCCGAAATTGGACTTGGCACAAGAGAACCCGTGCGTGACATTGCCCTGAATTTAGAACGCTGGGTAGACGGCATCATGGCACGGGTTTTTCTGCATTCGACCTTAGAAGAACTGTCTAAGCACTCTAAAAAACCAGTCATCAACGGCTTATCGGATTATTTACATCCTGTCCAGTTGCTGGCAGATTTTCTCACCCTAGAAGAGAACTTTGGTGATGTCAAGGATTTAGCGGTTACTTATATTGGCGACGGCAACAACATGGCAAATAGCTTTATTGAAATGGCACTTTTAACGGGGATTAACCTCACCATCGCCACGCCACGCGGTTATGAACCCAATGCAGCAGTGATTCTTCATGCGCTCGAGCAGGGAGCAAAAGTCAAACTGACCAACGACCCACAAAGTGCAGCCCAGAATGCCAAGGTTCTGTACACCGATGTTTGGGTCAGCATGGGACAAGAACAGGAGGCTTCTGAGCGCCGTAAAATTCGTGATTTTGCTGGTTTTCAAGTCAATCCCGAACTGCTCGAGAAAACCACTTCGGATGCGATTTTTCTGCATTGCTTACCAGCCCACTATGGTGAGGAAGTGGTTGAAGAAGCCACAATGCACCAAAAATCTAGGGTTTTTGACCAAGCCGAAAATCGGCTACATGCCCAAAAAGCCTTGTTGTATCATTTAATGCGCGATTAGTTGCACTAGCTTTCATGCGCGATTAGTCGCCGGGGCTGGCTTGAGGCACAACAATACGGCGGTTATTGTCTTTGTAAGTGTATTCACCTGCTGCTGGACGAAGTGCCTCGAGAACAAATGCACCAACCAGTCCAATCAGTAAACCAGCCACCGCAGCAAGAGCAGTAATCATGAGTGGTCTTGGGGCTTCGGCAACAATGGCTTTGGCGGGTACAGCTAAAACTTGAACCTGAAAGCCTTGCCCTAACAGCGAATCAAAGGCTTTTTGATTTTGCAGGATGGACTCTAAAGAATTCTGTTTGGCTTGTAGGGCAGCTAAACCCACTTTAATTTGTGAAATCTGCAATGCCAAATTGACCAAGGCTGGATTACTGGCACGAGCCAATTGCGGGTCTATTCCTCTGGACTCGAGGGCTGCCGTGTCTTGGGTGTTGTTGGCTATTGCTTTGGTCGAATTTAGCAACGGTTCTAAGCGTTTTAGGTTATCTTGGCTGCTGGCTAGGTCAATTTCTAATTGGGCTAAGGTTGACTTTAAGTTAGTACGAACGGTATCACTGATTTGCTTGTTAAAGTAATTGACCGCCGCAATTTGAAACCGTTCGGCTCGAGACAAGGCTAAATCTGGATTGTCACCAGAAGCACTTAAGGTCAACAAAGATTTCTTATCGTCATACTTTGCCTTAAAAGTACCTTCTAAGCGCTGTTCTTGTAAAGTTGTAGCAAGGGATTCGTTACTCACCAATTGAATAAAGCCCTGAGATAACCCAACTGCGTTTGGGGCAGCTTTTAATTCGGGACGCTCAGCATTGACTGCTAAATTCATTACCACTTGACTCGAGAAAGTCTTGGGTAAAACCAAGGATAGAATCAAAGCAACGGCAGTTATAGAAGCCGTTATTCCAACAATCAAGCGGAGATGTTTCTTGATGATGAGGTACACATCGCGCAAACTGATTTCATCGGTGACTTCTGGGGACATAAGATAGGTTTAGATTAACAAATCTTTAGGTTAAATCGCAAACTGTTTTTTCACATTTGAGGGTTTGTTTTAGCTAAATCCAGAGCTGTGTTAGGCTAGACGTGTGAAATTGCTTGCTTTTGACCTTGATGGAACAATTGTTACCCATGATTACCAGATTCCTGTTCCAATCCTAGAAGCCATTCAAACTGCTCGAGCCGCAGGACATATTGTCACCGTGATTACTGGGCGGGTTCATGCCAGTGCTAAACCCTTTTTAGAGCAATTAAACCTCGAGACCCCTGTTGGAACTGCCCAAGGTGGTTGTGTGACCCACCCAAATGGTGATTACATGCGCGATTTACGGTTAAGTCATCTCGAGACCCGCAACATCATCGAGCGCTATGCACCTCACGTTGAAGAGTTTTTTGTGCCAGTCGAAATGGATGTCTTTGTCAAAAACCCAGAGTCTATGCGTTCTGATGGTAAACCTTACTGGGATTGGGTGCGTAAAGAAGCCCGTGATGTACGCTCTTTTTTTGAGGGATTTCCAATTGCTGAACCCGCCAAACTAACCCTGCATGGGTCTGGAGTCCATCAGCATTTAGCCACCCTGCGCCAAGATTACCCAAACCACACCTTTTACCCGTGGGGAGAGTATTACCTCGAGGTTGCCCCACCGGGAGCGCACAAAGGCGCAGCCCTCGAGATGATTGCGGCACATCTGGGTATTGCCCAAAAAGACACAATTGCCTTTGGTGATGGTAACAACGATTTAACCATGCTTGAATGGGCTGGGCATGGCGTGGCAGTTGGAGAAACCGAAGCCCACCAAAGCGGAATTGCCAATGAAACCATCGCTCCGCCCGAAGAAAACGGCGTGGCGACATGGATTAGAAATTTCTTAGGGTAAACATGGCAAAACTGATTGATATTGAAGGTATCGGTAAGACTTACGCGCTGAGGCTCGAGGTGTTGGGGTTAAAGACCACTTCAGCTTTACTCAAAAAAGCCGCCCATTTGCGTGGACGTAAAGATTTGGCACTTGACCTTAAAATCTCCGAGAAACGCTTACTGGCTTGGGTGAATCGCGCCGATTTAATGCGTGTGCCGCGGGTCGGGACACAATTTTCGGATTTGCTCGAGGCGGCAGGGGTAGACACCGTAAAAGAACTGCGAAACCGAATCCCACAAAATCTGCATCAAAAACTACTCGAGGTCAATGCCGCTAAAAACTTAGCACGGCGTGACCCAACCCTAGAAGAAGTCGGTGCATGGGTGCAAGCTGCTAAAAAACTTGTTCCTTTGGTGACGCATTCGGCAAAAGGTGAACGGATTTTGGCGCATCAGGCAAGACGGCGCAGCAGCAACCCTAGCCTTTCGTTTATGACCCCGCAACCAGAAAATCTCCCTGCAAAGCCTGAGTAACTGTTTTTGTTACTCGAGGGTCGGGGTCGGTGTGGGTTTCAAGTTTCTGGTTGTTTGGTGCAAAGCAACCTAAAGCCCAAGCACTGGCTTCACGCACTTCCCAGCCAATATCGGTTAAACCCTGCTCGAGCAACCAAAGGTGCTGCGGGTCGCGTAGATTTCCCAGTACCATAGCGGCATTGCGAGCCATGCCTTTACGACGCGCCCTCGAGAAAACGGTCTGGGCAAAGTGACGCTCAAACCATGTGCCGGACTCGAGAAACCACGGTTCGATATTTGGGTAGACATAATCTGGGATTGGCTCGAGCAGATTTGAAAAAAAGCCAGCATGGGTTGTCCACGGGCAGATGTCCAAGCAGTCGTCACAGCCAAACAGATGATCGCCAAAACGATGCCGCAGTTCGGTAGGCACTGCCCCACGATGCTCGACGGTGTAATAGGCAATGCAGCGTCTCGAGTCAACCGTGCGGTTTGGCATAATCGCCTCGGTTGGGCAGGTAGCCACACAAGCTGTACAAGTCCCACAACGGTCTGGAAAGGGGAGGGCTGCTGGTGGTGGCTCGAGGTCAGTCAGCAGCACCGCTAAGGTGGTTAATGCACCTAGCTGAGTGCTGATCAGTTGACTCGAGCGTCCTTGCCAACCCAGTCCGGCTCTGGCAGCAAAACCACGCTCTAAAATTGGCGCATGGTCAATACAGGCTTTGGCTTGTATCCCAAGGTTGTTTGCGACCTGCTCGAGTTTTTGCAAAACTGGTTTTAGGGTGGTGTGATAGTCCGCACTCCAAGCATAGCGTGCAACCCTGCCAACTCTAGTACCGCCGCTTGGTTTTTCTGGTACGGCGTGGTTGTGTGAGACCAACAACACCAAAGCACTTCTGGCAGGGGCAAAAGTTGTGCGGACATCGGCGCGTCTGGCGACACTGCGCTCCAAATAATCCATACCCGCTTGTTGCCCAGCCCCTAGCCACGCTTCAAACCCTTGCACATCTCGAGACGGAGTGACTGCACTGACCCACGCGGCAGCATCAAACCCAAGGTCAAGGGCGGCTTTTTTCAATTCTTCGGGTTTCACGAAAACATTGTACCGATTTTAATTTGATAACCCTTTGCCCAATCGAGGGCAGGTAATTTAGGCTTACCTTCGGGTTGAACTTCTAGGAATTCCAGTGCGCCGTCGCTGGTTGCTACCACCACACCAGAATCAAAACGCAGAATCTCGCCAGCTTTTCCAGACCCACTCGAGACTTGCATTGAATGAACTTTTAGAAGTTTGCCGTTGAGGTAAGTAAATGAACTGGGCCAGCCAGCCAAAGCCCTGAATTGATTAAAACTCGAGACTGTATTTTTTTGAAAGTCAATCCGCCCATCTTCTTTTTCAAGCATTCGTGCATGAGTGGCTAAGTCGTGATTTTGAGGCGTAAAAGTTAGTCGCTCGAGGTTATTCAACGCCTGCACAATTAAATCCGCTCCCAAAGCCGATAAGCGCGGTGCAAGTTCAAGGCTGGTCTCCAATACCCCAATCTCGAGTGACCCAAAAAGCGCAATATCGCCTGTGTCCATGCCGACATCGGTTTTCATAATCGTGACACCCGTTTGGGTTTCACCATTCAGAATTGCCCATTGAATCGGGGCTGCACCTCGGTAAAGGGGGAGTAAACTGGTATGGACATTCAAAAACCCGTACTTGGGAATCCCCAGAACAGAAGCAGGTAAAATTTTGCCGTAAGCACAAGTCACAGCAACATCCGCACCACTCGAGCGCAAGACATTTGCAAAAGCCTCGTTCTTACGCAGTTTTTCGGGCTGCTCGAGGGCTAAGCCCAATTCCAACGCCCTAGCTGCCACGGCTGGAGGGGTCAGTTTTAAGCCTCGCCCGGCGGGTTTACTCGGTTGAGTCACGACCAAGACGACTTCAAATTGCGCCCGAATTGCCTCGAGAACAGGCAGGGCAAAAGCTGGAGAACCAAAAAAAGCTACACGGGGTTTCATTATTTCCACCTTATCAAGCTAAGCACTCAACACAAATTTCCTCAAAGCTCAAAGCCTTTACCCCTTTTGCTTCAATTCCCTCAAGAACGCTTTGGCATCTTTTTGCATTTGCGCTAAGTCACTGCGGTGTGTCTCGAGAACCGATTTTGGCAGTAAATCAAAATACAAACGCCCAATCAGGTGATCAAATTCGTGCTGCACCACCCGAGCATTGTAATCTTCTAACTCAAGGGTTTTGGCTTCACCGTATTCGTTTTGGTAATGCACCCGTACTGCTCTGGCTCGAGCCACCCCATCTTCAGAAATCCCCGGGATACTCAAACAACCCTCGATACCAATAATGGCGGTTTCCTCGAGAATCTCGAGTCTGGGATTAACCATGATATGTTCGGATAAAATTTTAGAGGTGCTTTCTTCGCCTTCCTCCTCTTCGTCGTCGTACTCTGCCCAAACAAAAATTTGTTGCGAAAGTCCAATTTGCGGCGCAGCTAAGCCAATGCCTTTTGCTTCGTGCATCGTCTCGAGCATGTCCGCCATCAAGCGCGGTAATGGCTTAAAATCAGTTACGGGACGGGCTTTGGCACGTAAAATAGGGTCGCCATAAAGTCGAATCGGTAAAACCATAACTCGAGTTTACCAAAAATCTATGTTAGATTCTGCGCCTATGTACGAATTATTATTACTCCTAAAAAGTGGTCGTGAAGTCGTGGTTGGTCGCGCTGCCACACAAGAAGAAGCCCAACAACTCGCCGAGGGTGTCTCGAGAATGTACGCTGGGATTAAAGTTGCCACCGAGCAGCACCATGCCTTAATCATGAATTTTGAAGGTGCGGTCTACTGGGTTGTGCCATCAGAAATCGAAGGATTTAGCCTGTACCGCACCGATGACAGCGCCCCACCTTTGGTGATGCAGCCCCAAGCCCCAGACCCACAAGCCTAAAAAAAATTCAGGGCATGAACTTTACGCCTGCCAGTGTTGTTGCCGCCTACCGAGAAGGGTATTTTCTGATGGACAATGGCGAAGGCTTAAATTGGTACTCGAGCCGAGTTCATGCCCTGATTCCACTCGACCACCAGCTACATATTCCAACAAGCCTGAAACGAAAACTAAACTCGAGCCATTTTGAGACTCGGATTAACTCGGATTTTGCAGCCGTGGTACGCGGTTGCGCCAACCGACCCGAGACGTGGATTACCCCAGAATTATTGGCGGTCTATCTCGAGTTACACCGTGCTGGGATTGCCCATAGTTTTGAAACGTGGGTGGATGACAAGCTGGCTGGGGGTGTGCTGGGTTTAGCCATCGGTGCGGCTTTTATTGGCGAGAGTATGTTTACGATTGTTCCAGAGTGTGGCAAAGTTGCCTTGGTGCGCTTAGCCCAACACTTGGCAGCAAAAAATTTTATGCTCTTTGATGCCCAAATTCAAAATCCGCATCTCGAGCGATTTGGGGCATACCTTGTGCCAGAACGAGAATTCAAAAAAATACTCGCCCAAGCGGTGCGGCTCGAGCGAGTATTTTAGTCTTTAGGATTTGACCTGAAGTTAAGTTCCCGAAAATAAGCAGAACAACAGAACTCGAGAGCGTTTTACCTAAGCATTGAGCGAGCTTACGGCTGGCTTACGGCTGGTTAATAAATTGCCATTCATTACTTATTACCTAATTTGTTTTTGGTAAGCAATTCATTGCTGAGTTGTAAAACACTTGTTTAGAACAGTCTTTGAGGAGTGGTTATGGCAATTTTTGGTGATTTAGCAGATTTTCCTTTTGTGGAAGTTATCGCAATGCTAGAACAACAACAAGGTGTTTTGTTCTTAGAAAATATTGGGCGCTTTTCTAAGCTCGAGTTACACCTGAGTAATGATCGTCTCAAACGCATCATTGCTGATGAAACAGTGATATACGATATGTATTCAACCACAAATTTATTGCTAAAAATCGCACATCTTCGTCAAGGCAATTTTGAATTTCGAGCCTCGAAAACACATACGGATTCGCCAAGCCCACTCAACATTAAACTCAAAGAGTTACTATTGCGCTTAACTGTCCTAGATGATGAGTGGCAATCCCATTTAGCGGACTTGCCAGACATCGAAACACGTTTTGTTGCGGGAAATCAGGAATTGATTTGGCTTGAAGGGGAGTTGCAAACGTTTTGGATATTTGTTGAGCCTTTGGTGAAACAAGGTGTAACTGCACAAGATTTGGTTTTGCGTTTTCATCTCGAGCCGCGTTCAACTCAGCTAAATCTTTATAAACTCCGAACCCTCGGTCTAATTCGTCCGCTTCGTCGTATTGAAGATACTGCTTACTATCGTCAGAGATACGCTCTGGAAACAAAACTTGCTGTCGAAAACTTGGCGGCTAAAGTTGTCGTACCTGATGTTTTGCTCGGATTGCCTAAAGATAAAATTCAAATTGCCCAACCTCCTTCTCCTTCTTTGCTATCAAAATTACTTGGAGCTTTGCGTTTAATGAGGAGTCCAATATGAGTGACACAGTGCCACTTAAAATAGTGATTTCAGGTCCTGTTGGCTCAGGTAAGACGACATTTGTGCAATCATTATCAGAAATTCCAGTTGTTAATACCGATGAAAATTCCACTGAAAATATCGGCAAAGACAATACTACTGTCGCCCTTGATTTTGGATTACTGACCTTGGATGGCATCCCAATTCATGTATTTGGCACGCCGGGTCAAGAGCGTTTTGACTTTATGTGGGAAATTCTTTGTGAGGGAGCATTGGGCTTCTTGATGCTCGTACCCGGTGACAGACCACAAGATTTTTCTCATGCAAGACGTATTCTCGAGTTTATCACCAGTCGAATTTCGATACCGTTTTTGGTTGTTGTGACCCGCCAAGATTTACCTCGAGTTTGGAATCCTAAAGATGTTGCCACCTATTTTAAGTTAAATCTAGGGCATGTGATGGGCATTGATGCAACCAATGCAGATTCAGCCCTTGATGCGGTTATCCGTTTACTCGAATTAATACAGCACCAAAGTGATGTATAAAATTGATTGGTATTAAAGGTGTTTTAGTGGAGGTCGCTCCTAAAAACACCAAGGTCGGTTTGATTCAAAAGTGCCAGTCGGGGCGTTTTGTAGCTATTCTATGACGGATGGTAATTCGTTTAGCAGTTGGGTGATGTGGGCTGGAAACTTTAGCCCTCGAATAGCCTGACATATCTGTTGGTAACGATACACACCCAATTTCTGCCAAAGAATTTTAGTATCAATAAAGGCATGGTAGTAGGTCGCATCGTTGATACCACTTGCATTTTTCTCAAATAATTTGGCAAGCAACCAGTAGCGCAGGGTTGTTTCAAAATTTAATTGAAACATATGAATTTGCGCTAAATTCTTGAGACTCGAGACCGTTAGATAATCATACTTGCGTAAAAAGTTAAGTTGCAAACTCTTTTCAAAACACAAACGTGCATCTGCAAATTCCTTATTTTTTAGGTAAGTAAGGGCTAAATAGTAATAAGCAGTCCCTTTTTCTGTAAATCGTTGTATAGATTTTGATATTTTTAGCGATTTTTTAATCCTATTTTTTGCCTGTTTGAAATTTTCTTTTTTTATTTCAATAATAGAAAAAGTAATATGTATAACAATCAAACTCACAAAGTCACCTGTTTTTTTAGCGAGACTTAAAATATTTTTTAATTTCCGCTCAGCGAGAATATTTTTATCCTGACAAATAAATATTCTCGCCAAGTTAATTGTTGCTCCAATAATTCGTTTTTCTTTCGGTAGAATTTTCATGATTTTTATACTTTTTCTGTGGTACTTCTCTGCTTTTTTATAGTTTAAGTCCAACAAAGCAAAAAGACCAAAATTCATATAAATTCGACCTTTCATCATCGTATATTGATTCAAAGTAGCAATTTTCAGCGCTTTTCTATTCCATTTTATTGCCTCACCATAACGATTTGCGGTTCTGAGTAATGCAACAAGTGAAAGTACACATCCAACATAAAATTGACTGTTGGTATAAAAATGTGCTTCTTTGATTAGTTTTTTTAGCCAATCTATTCCCTCTTGGAGAATGTTGAGGGTGATCCAATACCACTGG
>JAYWHB010000432.1:0-3309 GCA_043777915.1 Deinococcales bacterium | reverse complement strand
GCCCAAGCCCTCGAGGTCGGCGATATGATTGCGGTCAATATCCGCATCAAACCCGAAAGCGGCAGTATGCGTCATTTGCAAGTGATTCAACCCGTACCGGCTGGATTTAGCGCGGTCAACGAAAACGGCTGGGATTTTTCCCCCGGCAGACCTATCCGTTTCCAATCCTACTATCGTTGGTGGTACTGGTATTCCGGACGCGAAATCTACCAAGATCGCGTAGAACTCTATGCCGATACTTTTGGTGGCGAACAAGAATTCACCGTCATCTTACGCGCCCAAACCCCCGGTACATTCACTGCCTTACCGACCACCGCCGACCTGATGTACGACCCAAGTGTACGTGGGCGCTCGAGTGCTGCAACCCTGACGATTAAAGAATAAAACCAATAACTCAAAAATAATTACCCTAAACGAATTAAACAAAAAGCACTCTCTTGCCACAGGCGGCAGGAAGTGCTTTTCTATTTTGCGTCTTGAAAAGAATTGACAACGATTTATAGCTTTTGTGTTTCCCAAAGCAGCGCGTCAAAACAAACTCTAAAATACCATCATTTCGCTCTTTACATATTCCCCCCAAAAGCGGTATGCTTGCGCGTTCAAACTCGAGCGCCGCCAAACCAGTTTTACCGCCAATTTCCCACTCACGCCAATCCTTTTTTTCTCGAGTGACCTTCCCTTTTGTTTTACTCTCGAGGAAATCTATGAATGATAAAATCGTTGTCAGAGGCGCACGCGAACATAATCTTAAAAATGTCACGGCGGTGATTCCTCGAGACCAATTTGTGGTGATTACTGGTGTTTCGGGTTCTGGTAAGTCAACTTTGGCATTTGATACGATTTATGCCGAAGGGCAACGCCGTTATGTCGAAAGCCTAAGTGCCTATGCTCGGCAGTTCTTGGGACTGATGGAAAAACCTGATGTGGATAGCATCGAAGGGCTTAGCCCTGCAATTAGCATTGACCAAAAAACCACCAGCCACAATCCGCGCAGCACAGTCGGGACGGTTACCGAGATTCATGATTATTTAAGGCTTTTGTACGCAAGGGCTGGCACGCCGTACAGCACCCTAACTGGCAAAGTGGTTTCTAAGCAAAGCCCGTCTGAAATCACCGAGCGGGTTTTAGCCATGCCAGACGGCACAAAAGCCATGATTCTCGCGCCGCTTATCCGTGGGCGCAAAGGTGAGTACCGCAAAATTTTTACGGACTTAAAACGCGAAGGCTTTGCTCGAGTCCGTGTGGACGGCATTATTTACGAACTCGACGAAGCTGAAAAACTAAAACTCGAGAAGTTTGAGAGGCACGATATTGACTTGGTAGTGGATCGTTTGGTGCTGCGCGAATCTGACCGTGCCAGAATTGCCGAAAGTATCGAACTGGCATTGCGTAAGGGCGAAGGGTTGGTGCGGATTTTCTTGCCCGACTTAGGACGCGATGATTTATTTTCCGAGAAATTTGCCTGTCCAGAAGGCGGCAGTGTTCTCGAGGACATGGAACCACGTTACTTTAGTTTTAACAACCCTTATGGCGCATGTCCGACCTGTACAGGCTTAGGCATTAAACACGAATTTGATGCTGACCGCATTATTGGCGATGACCGCCTGAGTATTGCCGAGGGCTGTATCACCCCGTGGAAAGGACGCGAAGGCGACACAATTTATTACTGGGAGCGCCTAAAAGCCTTGTCCGAACATTTGGCTTTTGACCTAAAAGCCCCGTGGAAAGACTTGCCGCCCGAAATTCAAAAAGCAGTTTTATACGGCGTAAAAGGCACATTTGAAGTGGTTTATAAACGAGCAAACAAAGAAAATTTTAAGTTCAAAGCCGAGTACGAAGGCGTGATTCCAAATCTCGAGCGCCGCTATAAAGACACCGATTCGGAATACATGCGCGAAAAATTATCGGAAATGATGATAGAACGCCCCTGTCCGGCTTGTGCTGGCTCGAGGTACAAACCCGAAGTGCTGGCGGTACGAATTGCGGGTATGAGCATTGCCGAAGCTGGAAGACTGGGTGTACTAGAAGCCAAGCGCTTCTTTGAAGCCCTGCAAAACGGGGCGGCACTCGAGGTGTCCAAGGATTTACGAACCCGACATGCGATTGTTCTCGAGACGCTGAGTGAAGCCCTACCCGAAGAAGTGACTGAACTAAGCGGCTTTAATGCCCAAATCGCTGCACCGATTCTGCGCGAAGTGCTATCCCGATTAGCTTTTTTAGAAAACGTTGGACTCGAGTACCTGAGTCTGCAACGCAGTGCCAATAGTTTAAGTGGCGGCGAAGCCCAACGCATCCGCCTTGCCACCCAAGTTGGCAGTGGTTTAACTGGGGTGCTGTACGTGTTGGACGAACCGAGTATTGGACTGCACCCCAAAGACAACGAGCGCTTACTTGGTACCTTAAAACGCTTGCGTGACCTTGGTAACACGCTTTTGGTGGTCGAACACGACGAAGACACCATCCGCGAAGCCGATTGGGTACTTGACCTTGGACCCGGTGCGGGGGTACACGGCGGCTTTATTGTTGCCGAAGGTACACCCCAAGACATTGCCTCGAGCCAGCCGAGTTTAACCGGGCAGTACCTACGCGGTGAGCGCTTTGTGGCAATCCCCGAAGTACGGCGCAAAGGCAATGGCAAAAACTTACGGGTGATTGGCGCAAAAGAACACAACCTGAAAAATGTCAATCTCGAGATTCCACTCGGCACAATGACCTGTATTACTGGACCAAGCGGAAGCGGCAAAAGCACCCTGATTACCGATATTCTCCATGCGGTGCTGGCAAGGGAACTCAACCGCGCCAAAACCAACCCCGGCAGCTACAGCCGCATAGATGGTTTGGAGCATCTCGATAAAGTCATCGAAATAGACCAAAGCCCGATTGGACGCACCCCACGCAGTAATCCAGCCACCTACACGGGGGTTTTTACCGACATCCGCGACCTTTTTACCCGCACTGCCGAAGCCCGAAAACGCGGGTACGGACCTGGGCGTTTTAGTTTTAACGTCAAAGGTGGACGCTGCGAGGCTTGCGGCGGTGACGGCGTGGTTAAAATCGAAATGAATTTCCTGCCCGATATTTATGTGCCGTGCGAAGTCTGTAAAAGTGCGCGGTACAACAAAGAAACCTTAGAAGTGAAATACAAAGGTAAATCGATTTCGGATGTCTTGAACATGACAACCGAGGAAGGACTCGAGTTCTTTGAAAATATCCCAACCATTAGTCGCAAATTGCAATTATTGGTGGATGTCGGGCTAACCTACGTTAAGCTCGGGCAACCAAGCACCACACTGTCTGGCGGCGAAGCCC
>JAYWHB010000431.1:0-3313 GCA_043777915.1 Deinococcales bacterium | reverse complement strand
GGGTTTATCAGCACCAGCAAGCCATTTTAGTCAGCGATTATCAGGCTTCTAAATTTAAGAGTCACCGTTACGCCAATATGGATCGCTCCCTAATGGCTGCGCCGTTGCGTCAAGCAGGTCGGAGTTTTGGGGTCATCACCGTGATTTGGGAAAAACAAATTGGCACGTACCAAGTTGATCATCTCGAGTTACTTGAACGTTTTGCGGCTTTTGCCAGTGTTGCCTTAGAAAATGCGACTTTACGGGCGGCTCAAGAACGCCAAAACCGAGAAACCCAAGAACGGGCGGTGCGGCGCGACGAATTACAACATCACTTAGCCGATGTGATTGTGCGCTTAGAGCCTTTTGAGGCACTGCAAGAATTGTTACAGCGTTGTGGTCAGATGCTTGAGGCGGCGGGCGGTTTGGCTTTTTTGCGAAGCAATGCTTCACCTTTAGAATTACTGGTAGACCAACGTCAGAGTAATCTTTTTCATACTGGCAACGAACCTTTTTTACGTCTGGCTTTGCTGGGTAAACCAGTGGTGATTAACCAGTATGAACTTTTTGCTGAGCGAGTCCAAAGCCATGCCGATGCTGGAATTAAAGCCCTGCTGGCGGTGGCTTTGCAACGCGGGCAAGACCGAGCCGGACTCATTTTTTTTGAACGTCGTCATGGGCTTCCTTTCACCCAAAATGACATTGACTTGGTGTTGCAAATTGCGCCTGTGCTGGGTGGTCTACTCGAGAATGCCCGTTTATACCTCGAAGCTCGAGCCGCTAAGACCGAAGCCGAACAACGGGCTGGTTTATTAGAAGCTATTTACCGGACGTACTTAGAACTAGGACACTCAAAAGATATTCGGGCTTTGGCACATGGCTTATTGACTCGAGTCACTCAGGTGCTTGGGGCGGATGCTGGTGGTGTCTATTTACGAAATGGCGAAATGATTGAACTGATTGCCGATTATGGTGATCAGTTTTTACCAGAGGCTCAGTTGGGTTACGGTGTTTCTGGTACGGTTGTGGTCACAGGGCAGGGTTTACTGCTCGAGGATTATGCAACATCGGCTTATCATCATGAAGCTGACCCCGGTGTCTTATGGCATTCGGTCATGAGCGTGCCACTTAGACAACAACAGCAAGTCATCGGGGCTTTAACTTTAGTGGATACTCGTTTTGCGGGGCGTTTTCGCTCGGACGACCTTGAAGCCTTGGAGCGCTTTGCGGCGATAGCAAGTTTGGCTTTTGAGAATGTCATACTGCTTGACGCAACAAAACAGTCAGAACAACATGCCAAAGCGCAAACTCAGCAGTTACAACTCTTGCATCAAGCCAGTTTAGCGGTTTCGCGTCATGCCCCTAAACAGGAGTGGTTACATTCGATTCTGGTGCGGGCAGCCCAACTTTTAGGGGCAAATGATGGTTCGGTGTTTATGCTACATGAAAACGGTCGGATTGAGACGGCGGCGCAATTACGCCACGACGCAACCCTTGACCATATCATAGACAAAGACCATGGTATTTCAGGACAAGTGATTGACACTGGTTTACCACTTTTAGTGCAAAATTATCAAAATTGGCAAGAAAAACCAGAACCCGAATTAGAACCATATTGGCAGTCGGCGCTTGGTGTGCCACTCCATATGGGCGGTCTGGTGATTGGTGCTTTAACCTTGGCGCACACCAGTAATCCTAAACAATTTATTGAAGAGGACTTAGAGACCTTAGAACGTTTTGCAGCCATGGCAAATGTGGCGCTGGAAAACACCGCCCTGCTCGAGACAGCCCAAATGTCGGCGGCTCAGAGCGAGTATCAAACCCGCTTACTCGAGGCGTTGTATCAAACCAATTTAGCTTTGGCGGGGCAATTAGAACCCAGCGATTTGTTACAACAATTGGTGGATCGGGTGGTGCTGTTGTTCAAAGCCGATTCAGGGGCAGTCTATTTAACCCAAGGACAGTCTTTTGAACGGGTGGCTTATTTTGGTGACAGCCCTAGCGTATCGGGTACATTGGGGCAAGGATTATCAGGCACGGTCATCAGCCAACAAAAAGAACGGATTGTTGATAACTATCTAATTTGGGAAGGTCGGGATGTCGGACAAGACAACGAACCGATTCGTTGGAAAGCCGCCATGAGCGCTCCACTTTGGCGCGGCGATCAAGTGATTGGGGCATTAACGATAGCTGATACCCGCAGCAGCCATTTATTTACCACCACCGACCTTGAGGCTTTAACCCGCTTCGCTGCCAGTGCCAGTGCCGCCTTAGAAAATTCAAGGTTGTTTGAGAGTCAGCGCCAAGCCGAACAACAGGCGCGTCTAGCCGAACAACAGGCTCAGGAACGTTCCGCCCAAATGGAAGCCTTGCACGAAATTAACTTAGAATTGGGGCAGTACCTCGATTTGGATTTACTCCTAGAAAGTATTCTCGAGCGAGCCGTGATGCTGATTGGTGGGGCGGCTGGTCGTTTGCATTTGCGGCAGCCCGATTCGGCATTCTTACGAGAAGCCGCGATTATTGGTAGTGAACCTTCACAAGCCATCGAGTTGGGTAAAGGTGCTAGTGGCTTGGTTGCTCTAAACGGCAATTCTTTATTGATTGATGATTACCAAAAATGGAAATTTCGTTCGGTCAATCTAGCCAAAGCCTGGAAATCCGTGATTAGTGTGCCGTTAAATCGCGGAAAAGAAATCATTGGCGCACTCACCATTACCGATGAGTCGCAAACAGCCAAATTCAGTCAAAATGACCTAGAAACTTTAGAGCGTTTTGCAGCCAGTGCCAGTTTAGCTTTAGAACGCGCCAAATTACTAGAAGATGCTCGGACAGCCGAATCAGAGGCATTAACTCGAGCCAGACAACTCGAGGCACTGCATCAGGTCTCTTTGGAAGTCAGTAAAAACCTTGAACCCGAAGCCCTGTTATTTAGTGTGCTTGAACGAGCTGCTACTTTACTCGGGGCAAATGCAGGGGCGGTTTTTTTAATTGAACAAGATGAACTGGTTTTGGCGGCTGGTTTGGGCAGAGTCGCCATACCACGCATTGCCCTTGGTACAGGTTTAAGTGGGCGAGTTGCCCTAAACGGCGAACCTATTTTAATTGATGATTACCAAACTTGGGATGGTGCGATTCATTCGAGCAGTTCAACTTGGCGCAGTGTTGCCAGTGTGCCTTTACGTCAGCATAATCGTTTGATTGGGGCATTAACCTTGGCAGACACAACCCTATCTGGGCGCTTTAAGATTCATGACCTTGAAACCTTAGAGCGCTTTGCTTCGCTGGCGGGTATTGCCCTCGAGAATGCACGCCTTTACATTCGTGAGCGCAA
>JAYWHB010000430.1:0-3314 GCA_043777915.1 Deinococcales bacterium | reverse complement strand
CACGGGCAGATTCTGGGTTTGCAAGATGTCAGTCCAACATCTATTTCTGGTGTTGGTGACATCAGTACCTTTATTGCTTTAAGCGCTCAAGGGTGTGGCGTTGGTAAAGCACTAGCTCGAGTAACTTTTGCAGCCGCTCGAGCTAAAGGCTTTCGTAAACTCATGGCAATGATTCGCGCCGATAACCCTCGAGCGATTAGATTTTATGGGTCTTTAGGGTTTCGGGTTGTGGGAAAACTCGAGCGGCACGTTTTGGCGCATGGTGTACTGCATGATGAAATTCTGGCTGAGAAATTGCTCTAACTTAAATGACGAACAGCATCTTGAATTCGCCTAAGCGGGTAGTAAGCAGCATTGCGGCGTTGGCGCAGTAAACTCTCGCCAACAAGACGCGGTACAAAGGAGTCTTTTAACTCGAGAATGCGGTCTTTGGTTTCGCCGTTTAAGTGTTGCACCAAAACAGCCGTTAATGCCCGTGTCAGGGTGGTGGCTTCACTGCCGACAGTGGCGGCAAGCTCGAGTGTATTTTTGTTGTGTCGCAAATACAAACCCATTTCGTCTAGGCATTCTTGGTCTTGGCGAATTTCGGTAAAATCCCATGTCTCGTTATGCTTTGGCTCGAGTTGACCAACATTTTGAGCTAAGTTTATCAGGGCTTGAATTCTGGCGCTGTTGTCTAGGGTTTCAAAGTGTTGGACTTGGGCTTCTAGGGTCTCGAGACTCATGGAATACAGTCTAGCTTAGTTGACAAGTTTTGTCAGGTGTTGTGCATAACAAAAACCTCCCGGATTACTGGGAGGTCTCGAGGTACTACTGATTGCTTAGAGACGAACCATATTGGCAAAGATTTCTGTAACTGCACCAGCACGGATGCTGAATTGCAGGACTTGGGTACGGAAACCAGGCGCAACAACGGTCAGTTCATGGTTGCCAACTGGTAAGTTGTTGACCCGTAAAACACCATCGTTACCAATTTTCCCAACTTCATTACCGTTTACATAGACGGTTGCATTGGCGGTGTTGCTGCGAACCAATAAGCTACCAGCCAAAGGTTGCAGGTCGGCGTTCACAGTCGTCACTTGGTTGGCTTGAACCACAACCGTGGTGTTGAAATCTTGGAAGCCACCAAGGACAACACGAATGGCGTATTGACCGGCTGGAACAGTGATTCGACCCGAGTTTGAACCGACCAAAGCTCCGTTAATGTAGACTTGAGCGCCATTTGGAACGTTGACTTGTAAAGCACCATTCTGCACAATTGGTTGTAAAGTAGCGCGAATGGTAACATTTGCGCCAGCACTGACATTCACTGTTTGGTTGAAATCGGTGTAACCATTGGCGGTCACACGAACACTGTGTTGACCCGGTGCAACCGTCACGGTTTGTAAACCATTGCCAACGCGGACACCATCTATAAATACGGTTGCATCGGCAGGTGAAACCAGCACAGTAATTGTGCCGTTCTGCACCACTGAGCGCAAGTTAAAGTTGAGGTCTACGGTTTGCCCACCACGTACACTGACCGTTTGGGTGGCTTCGGTAAAACCATTGGCGGTTACACGAACACTGTGTTGACCAGCCGCTACAGTAATCGAAGCTGGGGTATTGCCAGCAAATACATTGTCCACAAAAACTTGAGCGCCGTTGACGTTGCTATTGACACGCAGGATACCTGTGGTTTGGACAGCAACTCGAGCTTGGGTGCGGAAATCAACGTAATCCGAAGTCCAATCTTGGGGTGGCAATGGTGTGACCACCAAAGCCAGAGGACGGGCTAAGCCTGTACCCTGAACTGTAGCTTGGGTAAAGTTTCCACTGGTGACTTGCGGAATGACTCTGGATAAGTCAAGTGGGGTTTTTGAAGCCAAGGCAAAGATTTTTTCTTGACCATAAGGAGCGGAGACTTCGATGGTGTATTGATCGTTTGCACCGGGGAAAGTACGGGTTTCATTGGCACGTAAAAACGGTGTGCCATTAGAAAAACCGTTGGGCAATAACACGACAACATCATTGGTAGCCGTGATGTTAAAAGCGTAAACGTAAGCGTCTTGGTTGACACTGACCGAGATTTTTAGACTTTCACCTTGGCTGTAAAGTGGGTTTTCTCCTGCTTTATTGACCGCAACTTGGACTTTTAGACTGGTTGGGGTCGGATTAACCACTATTCCTTGGGGTGAAGCAACTGGGGTGGATTGCGCCAAGGCAATACCTGAGAAGAGGGCGAATGCGGCACTAAGTAAGGCTTTGAATTTCATATGTGTTCCTCCTTCACAACGAACTGTTAATACCATAGCAGTAATTCAGCTTGGGTCTTATGAGGACTTCTTAAAACTTGTTTATTATTCAAGGCTTATTAAAGACTACTGGGTTTGCCATACGCCCGATTAAAGTAAACCAGTGGCTCGCCAACATCGCCATGATGGATTTCGGTGACATCGCCCAGCACAATCGTATGGTCGCCCGCCGGAATCAGTTGCTTAATTTTGGCACTAAAAGCCCCGAGCGCCCCCTCGAGTATCGGGCTACCGTTGCTGTCCGAATGCCAAGCAAATGTATCCCAATTGGCGGCACGTTCGCTCGAGGGTTTCGCAAAAGCATCAGCAATCGGTTGTTGGCTTGAAGCCAGAATACTAACTGCAAAATAATCTGATTCTGCCAACATCGAGTAAGCACTGCCACCATTTGTGGGCGAAACCAAAATAATTGGCGGGTCAATGCTAATCGTCAAAAAAGCCGTTGCCGTGTACCCATCTTGTTCTGGCAGACCATCTTTAACAAATTCAGCCTTGCGTTTCGCTGTGACCACGGTCACGGTAGAAGCCCAATTGCGAGCCACGCCTTTATAAGCATTGGCATCAGTTGAAGAAAAAGTTTTCATCAAGGTAGTTTATCACTAAAAAAAACCTTGACTGATACACTACTCACTATGCCAAACCTCACACCGACTGCTCGAGAACTACGCAAAAACCCCACTCGAGCCGAACAACACCTGTGGTACGAACACCTGCGTTATTGCACCCCCAAAGTCAGGCGACAACACGTCCTGGCAGGATTTATTTTAGATTTCTACTGTGCCAAGCTGCGTTTAGGCATCGAACTCGACGGCGCACACCACTACACCCCAGAAGGCATCGCCAAAGACGCAGCCCGAACCCAAATACTCGAGGTACAGGGTTAAAGTAGTGCGTTTTGAGAACCGAGTTATTCTCGAGGAACTAAGAGCAGTAGTGCTGGCTTTAGAAGCGATGGGCTTGAGGCGGGGCTAATCCCCTCCGTCTCGCTTCGCTCGCCACCTCCCCAACGTCACCGTTGGG
>JAYWHB010000429.1:0-9243 GCA_043777915.1 Deinococcales bacterium | reverse complement strand
GAGACTGACAATCCATTAACCCAGCGAACTGTTTAGCATCACGAAACGGGAACTCCATCTCAAAACGAGCGCGATAACAAGCAATCACTTCAAGAGCGTGTAGGTTGGGCTTTGCCCAAATTCTCTCAAAACGCTTTTGCTCGAGCCTCGTATTTTCCTTAAACCTTGTATGATTATTGTATGGAAGCCTTGGGTATGGATAAATTTGGTCGGGTTGTCATTCCTAAATCAATTCGGGATGCTTTGCATTTGAAACCAGAAGTGAAGTTTGAAGTGCGTGTCTCTGATGGGGAAATTATGTTGCGTCCGCAAGCTCAAGGGCAAGTTGTAGAAAAGAATGGTTTTTATGTTTGGACTGGAACAGACCGACTTGATAAAACGTTAGTTGAGTTAATTCAAGAAACCCGTGAAGAGCGCCAAGAATGAATCTCGAGTTATTTGATACCAATGTTTTGTTGGCTGCTGTTTTGCCATACCGTGAACACCATGAAATTGCACAAGAAGTTATCAACCAAAGTAAACAAGCTGGTCGTGCTGCAATTTGTGTGCATTCTTTGGCAGAGGCTTACAGCACGTTAAGCGGGAAACTTGGAATTCCTCCAAAAGAGGCTTTTGAAATTCTCGAGTTTGCAGTTCGTGGTCTTGAAGTTTTGGCGTTTGCCCCAACTGACCATATGAATGCGATTAAACGAATGGTTGCCGTGGGAATTGGTGGTGCGGGAATTTATGATGCACTGATTGCAGAATTGGCTTTGCGTCATCAATGTCATAAAGTGTATACGTTCAATACCAAGCATTTTATGCGTTTAGGTGCGGATATTGCGGCTGTTGTACACGAACCTGTATTACCTTAAATCTTAAATTTCGTGTCTCAAAACGCTCTTGCTCTATTTTGTCTTAATTTTTGACTCTTGTTGTACACTTTTACCATGAATATCCGTGATGTCTTTCTTGGGGCGGCTTTGGCATTGGCTGGTGTGGCGTTGGCACAAACGGTGCAGCGAAGTTTGAACTTGGTGGTGGCGGGTAAATCCTCGAGTAGCAAAGCGATTGTGGTGCAGAATCAGACCTTTGTGCCGCTTGCTGTGCTTGGTGCATTGGGCGTGAAAAGCAGTCTCTTTGGGGATACACTGACGCTTTCTGGTGCAGTCGAGGGCGGTGCAAATCAGATTGGTGCGGTTGAAGGTTGTCTGGGTCAGGATTTATTCAATGGGATGCTGCGGGTCAAAATAATTGGTATTTCACGGCTCGAGTCTCTGCCAGAGTGGACTAACCTCAAAGGCTGGGCGATTCAAGCTGAGTTTAAGAATGGTACGGGCGAACGGATTCAACCGCAGGATATGGGTCTGAAATCAGCTTCGGTTGTGCGTGCCAATGGAACGCTGCTTGGTGCGGATACCACGGGTGCGTCTTCTCGAGATTGGGATAAGTTGCGGTACGCTGACCTTTTATCAGGTGCGAGTATCAATCATCTGATAAAATTTGTGGATAATGATTCGGCTGTGGATGCTTTACCTACAAAATTGGTTCTCGAGGTGGATACAAGTAAAGTAAAGGCGGGTGTGAAAGCCAAGTTTAATGTCAAAGACCCGAGTTTTAGGATTGACTTGACCTGTAAGAAATAAGGTTATCCTCGAGTAAGGCGTTTGCTGCAAGTTTTCCCGAGAGCATCACCAATGGCAACCCGCCGCCGGGGTGGGCGCTGCCAGTCGCAAGGTATAAGCCGCGTACTGTCTGACTGCGGTTCTGGGGGCGTAGAAACGCGCTCGAGATGGTGTTGCTACTGCTGCCGTAAATTCCACCGCGATGGGTTAAATACTTGTTCTCGAGGTCGGTAGGGGAGATGAGGTGTTGGACTTTGATACGCTCTCGAATATCAAAGCCACGTTTTGCCAGTAACTTGAGGATACTCGCAGCATATTTGGGCGTTTCTACAGTCCAATCCACCTTGCCTGTAGGTGGGGCGTTGACCAGAATAAACCAGTTCTCACAGCCACTTGGCGCTTGGCTCGAGTCGGTTTTACTCGAGATGCAGACATAAATTGTCGGCTCAGAAGCGGGTTGGAGTTCTGTGAAAACCTGCGTAAATTCTTTTTTGTAGTTACTCGAAAAGAAAATATTGTGATGCTCGAGTCCGACCGTCTTGCCTTCTACACCTAACAACATCACAAAGCCAGATATGCTCGGCTCGAGTTTGGTTTTTCGTGGGTCAAGGGTTTTCTCGAGTAATTTTTCGTATAAATGACTTGCATCGGCATTGCAGACAATGTTTTGACCATAGATTTTCTCACCATTCTCCAGTTCTACGCCATCTACTTCAGTCATGTTGGTGTGTAAATCAGGTACGTCACTGGTCAGAATTTTTTTAACGCCAACATTGAATACAAATTCCACACCAAGTTTTAAGGCTAATTTCTCGAGCGCCTGAGCAATGGCGTATAACCCGCCGCGCACATACCAAGCCCCGTAAGCATATTCGGAGTACAAGACCGTACTGAGCGTTCCGGGTGCGCTGTACGGACTCGAGCCTGTGTAGGTGGCGTAACGCCCAATAAACTGCTGCAAGCGTTTATCCTTAAAGTAACGCCGTGCCAAGCCATCTAAGGTTGGAATTGGAAGCAGTGCCGTTAAATCCGTCCAAGGAATGCCATTCTTAATAAAATCCAGCGGACTCGAGATACTGCTTTCTAAAAATGGTACTCGACTACCACGCCAAGCCCGTGCTGCATGACCAAAAAAAGCATTGAAATCCTGCCCAGAACCTGCACTGAAATTTTCTAAATTCTGCATCATGGTTGGCATGTCGGCACTGGCATCAAAACCAGTACCATCGGGGTAAAAATACCTGCATACTGGCTCGATTCGCACCAACTCGAGCCAATCAGACATTTTTTCACCTGCTGCCGCGAATAAATCTTCAAAGACCCACGGCAGTGTCACCAGACTTGGACCCGTATCAAATCGGTATCCAGCATCCTCGAGCAGATTTAGTTTGCCACCCGCATTCGGCAACCGCTCGAGAACTTGTACTTCAACGCCTTTGGCAGCAAGGCGAATGGCAGCGCTTAAGCCGCCAACACCCGCGCCAATCACAATTACATTCATGCTGGTAAGCATAACTTACCCATGCCAAGCAAAATAACCACCCTGCGAATACGCATGACTAAAATTTGCCTCATCAATCCACGGGAATTGCTCGAGCAGCAAAGCCTTCACTTGGTCTTGGGTTAATTCGTTCGCAAAGGCTTTTTCGCATAGGGCATTGGCAAGGCTTTGTGCGGCACGAGCTTCTTTTTCGAGGGCTTGGGCATACTCGAGACTGACCTTTGGTAAGCGCTCTTGGATACGAGGAATCAAAGGCATTCCAAGCCGAGGACCCCAAGTCATCAGTTCATCATAAGCAGTGTTAAGGTCGGCAGGCTCGAGGGTCATGATTGATGATAAACCATGTTATGCTATTCGCGTAGCTCGTTTGGTCATCAGAGAGCCACGAGTTCTTTGACAATCAAGATGAAATTCAAAGGCTGGGCAGCCCATTAAAAAGGTTGACCCCACGTCCTTTGCACAGGACGTGGGGTCGCCTCCCATCAGAAAGGAGGTGATTACTATAAACCACAAAAAGGCTATCAGAAAGCCAGTTAAACTGCAAGTCAAACGCGGAAAACCGAAAGGGAAGCAAGTCGCTAAGCAAAAAGCAGTTAAACTGAGTATCTGGGCTGCCATTGTGAGCATCATCGCCAGCGTTATTGCGGTGCTGATGAGCCTGATGAAGTAATCTTGATTGCAAACCAAACGAGCTACACCTAAATAAACTGTAAAGCAAATCTTAGCGACGTTTTTGACGATGTGCTTTGACTTCAGCAATCGCCAGTGCATTTGCCTCGGCTTCGGTCAAGTCTGCTGCATTAGCTGGACGTACAAAAATTTGCTCAAGAATGGGTTTTATGACGTTTTTGTGATTCGCTTCTTTGTGTTGAAATTGCCAATAAACTGCTTCAGGGTGACGTATTCCTTTGTTGAGCTTCTTGGATTTTTTCAATTGAGCAGCAAAGAAAACGGCCTCTGTGTACAATAGGGGTCTCCAAGATAAATCGTATTCCCACTCTGTAATATCTGGATTTTCTTTTGCAAACCGACATTGGGATAAGTACAAAGAAATTTTGTTCGCCCCAAAAGCTAAGGTGGGGTTTCCCAGTTGTACAGCATCGTCTTCCCATCCACAAACAGGACAAATTTGATAGCTATTGTACGAAATGTCTTTAATAGTTCTATAACCACAACTTGGACAAGTGAGTAAGCTATTGGGCATTTGCTTCACTCGAGGGCATTCAAACCCGTTAAATCCCGTCCAACAATCAAGGTGTGAATGTCGTGTGTTCCCTCATAAGTGTCTACCGTCTCGAGGTTGAGCATATGCCTGATAATTGGGTACTCGGTGGTAATTCCGTTCCCGCCGTGTAATTCCCTTGCTAACCTTGCCCCTTGTAATGCCACGCGGACATTGTTGCGTTTTGCCATGCTGACTTGGGCGTAATTCATTGTGCCGCCATCTTTGTGTTCGCCAAGGCGTTTTGCCATCAGCAGCCCTAGCGTGTGCTGGGTTGCCATCCAAGTTAATTTGTCTTGCACCAGTTGCCGAGCAGCGATGGGTTTACCAAAGGTCGTGCGGGTTTTGGTGTACTCGAGGGTTTCGGTATAAACCGCTTCGAGTGCGCCCAATGCGCCCCATGCAATGCCGTACCGAGCTTGGGTCAGGCAGCCAAGTGGTGATTTTAGTCCACCAGATTTTGGCAGTAAATTCTCGAGCGGAATGCGGCAGTCCTCGAGAACAATTTCACCGGTAATACTGGCACGCAGACTTTGTTTGTGCAGTATTTTTGGTGTGCTAAAACCCTTGGCTTCCCGAGGTACAATAAAACCTCGGATAACATCCACGCCGTTTTCCTCGAGTTTTGCCCAGACCACGGCTATGTCAGCAATTGGACTGTTGGTAATCCACATTTTAGAGCCATTCAAAATATATGAATCCCCATCTTTGACTGCCCTTGTTCGCATTGCACCGGGGTCAGAGCCGCCGTCGGATTCGGTCAAACCAAAGCAACCAATCATTTTGCCACTGGCAAGCTCTGGCAGGTATTTTAAGCGTTGTTCTTCTGAGCCATACGCATAAATTGGGTACATCACCAGACTGCCTTGGACACTGGCACTGGAACGCACCCCAGAATCTCCACGCTCGAGTTCGTAACAAATTAAGCCATACGCGGTACTCGAGATGCCAGCCCCGCCGTATTGTTCGGGGGTAGTTGGTCCGAGCAGTCCAAGCCCACCCATTCGGCTAATTAGATCGCGGGGCAGTGTGCCTTCGTCCCACCATGCGCCAACGTGCGGAATGATTTCTTTATCCACAAATTCGCGCACCAGTGCATGAATATCTTTTTCTTCGGGGGATAAGGTTTCTAGGGCTTTGAAATAATCAAACATGGGTCCATTTTGACACACAGACTCGAGCCAAATGTTGTTTCAAGTGGTTAATTCTGGTTGACTCGAGTTTTGCAAGTGCTGCTTCATCAGTTGCGCCGCTTTTTCTGGCTCGTGGCTGCGAATGGCATCTAAAATCTTTTGATGCTCCAAGGTACTTGGTGTGCCGCGTAGCACAATTTGTTTTGCCAGTAAGCCGATTAAATCCGAAATTAACTGCTCGAGAATCGGGTTGCCACTGGCTCTTGCCACAAGTCGGTGAAAGCGTTCGTTCTCGTCGCTGTAAGGTGCGTTTTTAGCGTGGTTCTGGTGGCTTTCTTGAATAATTCGGTCTAAGTTAAGTAAGTCGTCGCGGCTGCGTTTTTTGGCGGCTTCGGCAGCACTTTGCATTTCTAAAATGGTGCGAATTTCCCAGAGGTGTTTGGGGTTGGTACTTTCTGGGTTTAAGCGCCGAACCCGTAAATACAGTAACTCGAGCGGCATATCGGCTACAAATGCGCCCTTGCCTTGGAAAACCTCGATAATCCCGAGGGTTTTGAGTTTGGCGAGGGCTTCGCGCACAACGCTGCGGGCAACACCAAAGTGCTGACTGAGTTCTGGTTCGCTCGGTAGCCTGTCGCCCGGTTTCAGTTGTGAGTCGTTAATCCATTCGCCCATGCGTTCAGCCACAATGTCCCCGAGGCGTTGTCGGTCTAGCGGTTGTGGGTTAAGGCTGGGCAATCGCATGAGATTTAATCCTTACAGAACGTGTTTTTCTTGGTGTTTTTAGGTGGATGTGTCTGAGGATACGCTTAGAGTGTGACTTGACTTTCGATTTACTCTATCATATCATCAGGTTGTCAGACAAGTTGATACTCGAGCAGAAAAACCACATCCAAGGTGTGGTCAAAAGGGATTTTGGAGGTTTTTTATGAAGCATGGCAAAGCAATCGTTTTGGTCACAGCCGCCCTCACTGTTGGAATTGGTGCTTTTGGACAACAAAGCACGATTAAAATTGGGGCAATCACCACGCTTACAGGCAGACTTGCCGAATTTGGAAAGCAACAAAAAGCTGGTTTTGAATTGGCAGTGCGCGAAATTAACGGACGTGGCGGAATTAACAAGCAAAAAATCGAACTGATTCTCGAGGACAGCGCTTCGGATGTCAATAAAGGTTTGGCAGCCGCCGAAAAATTGGTCAATGCTGGTGTTGGTGTAGTCCTAAACGAATATTCCTCGAGTATCGTCAAAGCCCAAGCCCAGTATTTATCACGCCAAAAAGTACCGAATATTGTTGTCTCGAGTTCAGATGAAAGCATCACCAAGCCCGGGTTTGATTATGTCTACCGCATCAACCCACCGACCGATGAGTACGCCAAAATCCTGTTCCAAATTTTTGAGGATGTCGGCATTAAATCCGTGGCTGTCTTGGCGGGTTCGGGTGCATTTGAAAAAAGTGTGCTGAACAGTGCTATCGAAGAAGGCAAAGCCAGAAATATTGCGATTGTGACCCAACAAACCTATGACCGTGGCTTAACTGATTTCCGCCCAATCTTAAATGGTTTCAAAGCCAAAGCCCCAGAAGCCGTAATGCTGGTCGGCTACCAAGAAGACAGCGTAGCCGTGATGCGTCAAGCCAAAGAAATTGGCTTAAACCCGAAGCTCTTTGCCGGTGGCGCAGCCGGATTTGCCTTACCAGAATTTATGACAGGTGCGGGCGATGCCAGTGAATTTGTGGTCACAGCCACCGCTTGGGTCCCGGAAATGAAAACCCCCGGAAACCCAAAACTTTACACTGGCTTAATTACCCAACTAAATGGTCTCGAGCCAACCTACCACGCTGCCCAAGCCCACTCGAGTGTACTGGTTGCCGCCGAAGCAATCAAAAAAGCGGGTAGTGCCACAGACCGTGAAGCGATTAACAAAGCCCTGCAAACCCTCGACATTCAAACCCCATATGGGCGGGTCAAATTCGAGAATTATTCTGGCTATAAAGGACAGAACCGCCTTGGCATGGTTGCCCAGCAAGTCCAACGCAATGCTCGCGGCAAACTCGAGTTTGTACCCGTCTACCCAAAGAGTCTATTTAACGCCAAAATGCTCTTTCCAACCCCAGCATGGGAAAAGCGGTAAGACTAGAAAAACGTGACCTCTTACGAACTCCCCCCAGCGCGGAGCGCTGACCCCCTTGTTGAGGGGGTTTAGGTCTTGAACCCCCTCTTTGAGGGGGTCGCCGGAGGCGGGGGGAGTTCGTAACACATTACTTTGTTTCATTTCCCTTTCACTCTCTACAAATCGCTCGAGCCTCACCCTCGAGCCAAAGGAGCTTTATGAAAAAAATTCTAGGAATAGTTGCCCTTGGCGCACTTGGTTTGGTCTCGAGCCAAGCGCAAACCGAATCCATTAAAATTGGGGCTGTAACAAGTTTAACGGGACGCTTTGCGACTTTTGGTAAGATGCAGAAAGCTGGTTTTCAGGTGGCGCTTAACGAACTGAATGCCAAGGGTGGTGTTTTGGGGCGTAAAGTCGAGATGATGCTCGAGGACGATGCTTCGGACACCAATAAAGCCCTTGCTGCTGCCGAAAAATTGCAAAATGCAGGTGTGCCTTTGATGATTGGGGCGTATGCCAGTGGGATTACCAAACCCTTGAGTTTATATGCGGCTCGAGTCAAAGTGCCGCTTTTGGTGGCAACGGCAGTGGATGAAACAATAACTCGTCCGGGCAATGATTATACTTTTCGGGTCAACAACGCCTCGAGTGCCTATTCGGATGCTTTTTTTGAGTTGTTTGGACAGTATAAAGCAATTAAAAAACTGGCGCTCTTAAGTTCTAATGATGCCTTTGGCAACAGTATTGCGACTGACGTGGTGCGAATGAGTGGACGTGGTTTTAGTTTAGCAACCGATAAATACGATTCTGGGCTTACCGATTTCCGCCCAATCTTAAACCGTTTTAAGGCACAAAATCCTGATGTGGTGATGTTTGCCAGTTATGAAGCCGATAGCATTGCGATTATGCGTCAAGCCAAAGAAATTGGCTTAAAACCGAACTTTTTCTTTGCGGGTTTTGCCACAGGTTTTGCCCTGCCGAGCTTTCCTAAAAATGCCACCGATGCAGCCGATAACATGCTGGTCAGCGTGGCTTGGAATGATGATGTGCGTTATCCGGGGGCGCAAGAATTATATGCCAGTCTAAAAACCGAACTCGGTGAAGAACCAAGTCAACATGCCGCCCAGTCGTATGCCGCAATGCTGACTGCCGCCGATGCAATTAAACGGGCTGGTGGTACTACAGACCGCGAAAAAGTGCGTTCTGCCCTCGAGACGACCCGTATTTCCACGGGTTTTGGTCCTGTGCGGTTTTTGGATTACCGTGGCTATAAGAATCAGAATCCAGTCATTTCGATCATTACCCAAATTCAAAAAGGTAAACCAATTACGGTTTTTCCTGCCCGAATTGCCGAAGGCAAAATTGTTGTACCCAAATAAACTGTAGCCACATGTGACTCGAGAATAATTTAGACGTGATGTTTTTTGCGTCTTTAGGGGGTGTATGGAAATTTTTACGCAAGGCACACAAGCCTTAATAGATGGTTTATTGACTGGTGGGATTTACGCCATGATTGGGGCGGGCTTAAGCCTGATTTTTGGGGTGATGCGCTTAATCAACTTTGGTCATGGTGATTTTGTAATTCTCGGGATGTACTCGGCTTTTTTTGCCAATAAAGTGATAGGTTTTGACCCATACCTGAGTCTCATTTTGGTGCTGCCGTTAGCCTATGG
>JAYWHB010000428.1:0-9245 GCA_043777915.1 Deinococcales bacterium | reverse complement strand
CCAGTCAAAACACCCAAGGTTTTCAGGTCAGCGGCGCACTCGAGGTCAACGGCAACGGCAGTTGGCAACTGCCCGTCTCGAGTAATTTAGCCGCCTTTAGTGCCAAACGCAGTGGTGAACGCATGACGATCAAAGCCAACACCGATTTGCGTTCGGTTTACCTTTGGGATGGCAAAAGCTGGTTTACCGTCTTGGAGAAATTAAAAGCTGGCGAACAACTGAACACCCTGCCCACGCCTCGAGATGGTTTACTTGGGGCTGGTAGTTTATGGAAAGATGAAGCGGCTTCTTTAGAAGGCTACCTAAAATCCCGTGGTGCATTTTTAATTGCTACTTTGCCAGACTCGAGCTTAGATGGCAACGAAACCAGTTTTAATCCGACTCCGAACAACACACGGCGTTCGGTGCTGGCAGTTCAATTTGGGTACGAGGGCATGTGGTTACAACAAAATGCGCCAGCGCCACTCAATCCAGTCTTGGATGTCACTGCCGTTGGTGCATTCAGCACCCACCGCGACAGCAATTTTTGGGCAAGAGTAGACAGCACCGCCGATGACTACGCTCGCACATGGCAAATCGCGCTGGGTGGTCAAAATCCAGTCCCAGTCACACCAAAAATAGATTTCTTTAATCGCCGTATGGTCACGGTCTTCCTTGGGCGTAAACCGACCACAGGCTACAGCCTTGCTTATAAAAGCGCGAACTTTGACCGTGGCACCCTAAGAATCACCCTCGAGTTACGCGAACCCGTTGGCAATAACTTTAGCAACACCCCAACCAGCCCGTTTATTATGCTTGAAGTGGCGGCGCAAACCATCAGTTCGGTACAAGTTGAATTGGTTAGACCGTAGTGGGCTATGAGCTATGAGCTTTGATTAGTTAATCTTAAACAGACTTGGGTAACGCAAGACAGGGTTGTATTTTTGACCACTAATACGCACACCCGTCTCGAGAAATTGCCATAGCACATATTCACCAGTGCTGGGGAAAGTAAAATTGCTCTGCACCGAACCAAGCCCTAGTTCTTTGGTGTTGGGATGGTCGTGCTTAAAATATGACCAATCGGTTTTTAGAATAAACTGATGCACATAATACGGATTCCATGCCACTGGCGCACCATCCAGCAAAGTGGTGAGTTCAAAACTCGAGACTTGCCCAGCAGGTTTTAAGTTCGGCACAGTTTCTTTTAATGCCAAACGACGAATCGGCTCGAGTTCTGGGCTGCTGGTTAGCACCTCGAGATTAACGGGGTACACTTGTACAAAACGCGGATTGTTATGGGCATGACCGTTGCCGCCTGTAATTTCAAGAATTAAGTCGTAAGTGCCAGCTTCCATTGGTGGTAACGGTAGTACATAAGAACCTTTTTCGGTTTCGTCAGGGTACTGAAAATAATAATTTTTGAAATCCTTAGAAATAAAATACGCATGGACGATACCACTATAGGCAGCGCTGTACTCGAGAACCCGTACTTTTAAGTTTTGGGAATCTATTCGAGCGGTTGCCAAAAAACCATTTTGTTCACGAATTAAAGGTAAGCCTTGGACTGTGGCAGCCGTTGGCGCAGATGGAATCAGTGCCATAAAACTCGAGGCGGTCAGAGCAGCCAGAAAAAATCGTTTCATGCTTTGTTGTAGCACAAATCAAGCGGCAAAAAGCACTGGTCATGAAAATTGGTTAGTCTAAGACCATGATTGAAATAAACCCCGAAGACCAATACGCTGTTGTTTCAGGTGACATCACTTTAGAAGAACTCGAGACCGCCCTACCAAGTGGCTTGCAGTACCGCGCCCCGCGTTTGCCACTGACGCTCGAGGATTGGTTGTTGTCTGGTGGGCTTGGCTTGCTCGAGATGCCACCAGTGCGTAAAGATGTCCTTGGGCTAACCTATACGGCGGCTCACGGTACGGTCAGTGTTGGTGGAAAAGTCGTTAAGAATGTAGCGGGTTACGACGCAGTACGCCTTGTGATTGGTTCAGATGCCAGTTTAAGCCACCGTGTTCGGATTGAAAGTGCCACTTTGCGCTTGCGCCCTCGAGTGCCAGTTGTACGACTCGAGCAAGCCCGTTCAGATACCGCTACTTTTTCGGTGCTACGTGAGCTTGGTGCAGCTTATGCCGTGGCGTACAAACAAGAAACCACATGGATGTTACGCGCTGAATTCTGGGGCAGCCAGCCAAATTGGGGAGAAGTTGTTTTAAGTGACCTCTCCCCTACCCTCGAGCTACACGATGCCCTTGGGGTTTTCCCTCGAGCCAAACAAGAATTATCGGCATTAGAAGCTCGGGTTTTGAATGCACTTTAAGGATTTGTCGTTTAAGGCAGCACAAATCTCGAGACAAAATTCTTAACTTCTAATTTCATGGCTTCTGGGTCTGTGCCACGCAGGGTGCGGTCTATCAGGTCAGCCACGGTCTCCATATCTGCTTCAAGCATCCCACGGGTGGTGATGGCGGGTGTGCCAATGCGAATTCCGCCGCCGTGCATGATTTTTTCGGTGTCAAATGGCAGGGTACTTTTTGAAATCGTGATGTGTGCCGCGTCGAGCATCCGACTGGCTTTTGTGCCGTTTAAGCCAAGCGGACGAATATCAAGCACAAATAAGTGATTGTCTGTGCCGCCCGATAAGACTTTATAGCCGCGTTTTTGAAAAGCTGCCACCATTGCTTGTGCATTTTTAATAATCTGACTCGAGTACAACTTGAACTCTGGTAGCAGGGCTTCGGCAAAAGCAATCGCTTTACCAGCAATCACATGCTCGAGTGGACCGCCCTGTGTGCCGGGGAAAATACTGCGGTCAAGGAGGGCTGCCACTTCAAGGTCGTTAGAAAAAATAATTCCACTGCGCGGTCCGCGCAGGGTCTTATGGGTGGTGCTTGTGACCACATGGGCATGTGGCACAGGGCTAGGATGTACCCCCGCCGCCACCAAACCCGCAATATGGGCAATGTCCGCCATTAAGTATGCGCCGACTTCATCGGCAATAGCACGGAAGGCTGCAAAATCTAGGGTTCTCGAGTAAGCACTTGCACCGCAAATAATCATTTTGGGTTTGTGTTCCAGTGCCAAAGCCCGAACGTCTTCCATGTGCAGCAATTCGTCGGCTTGACGAATTTTATAACCAACCACTTTGTAATTTAAGCCCGAAAAATTGACTGGGCTACCGTGGGTTAAATGCCCACCATGACTTAAATCCATGCCCAAAACTGTATCGCCGGGTTTTAAGAGCGCACTGTAAACCGCGATATTGGCACTCGAGCCAGAGTGCGGTTGGACATTTGCCCAAGCCGCCCCAAAGAGTTCTTTGAGTCGGTCAATCGCCAGTTGCTCGATTTTGTCCACGACTTCGCAACCGCCATACCAGCGTTTACCGGGGTAGCCTTCGGCGTACTTGTTGGTCAGAACGCTGCCGACAGCTTGACGCACGGCGGCACTGGTGAAGTTTTCCGAGGCAATCAGTTCTAAGCCGTCACGTTGCCGCTCATGCTCGAGTGCAATTAAATCAAACACTGGGTCTTGGGTCATGTCTCAAGTTTAACATCTGGCTTTATTTCAAACAAAGGGTTAAAGGAATTTGCACTCACTTCAAAAACATTTTTTGCGGTACGCTGAGTCATGCGCCACCTTATTTTTCTGTTGCCTGTTCTGCTCTTGTCTTGCACTCGGAACTTACCGCCTTTGTTAGATGATTTTGTTGTCTCGAGTACCACTGTGCAGCCCTGCCAATCAGTCAACTTAAATGTCACGGCTCGAGACCCCGAAAATGCAGCTTTGAACTATACCTTTGAGGCTTCGCCAGCCACGGGAACATTCGATAAATTTGGAGCAACTGCCACATGGTTACAAACCCCAACCACCACCCAAGCCAATCAGAGGGTGGTCTTTACAGTGCGGATTTCGGACGGGCAGAATGTGGTGCAGAGCAACTCCATTAAGGTTAATTTACTACCCGATTCCAAAGCCAAGAACTGCTCAAGTATTAGCGGTGTGGTGCGTCCGGGGGTGCAATTTGCGGCGTTGCGTGGTTATGAAAACGCCGAGATGCGACTTGGTGAAGCCATCGTCCAATTTAAGAACCCCAGCGCTGCTCTGCGTTTACAAAGTACAGAACTAGCGGTTAAATCTTGGATTACAGGCAATACGGCGGTGCTTGAAGCCCCAAGTATCAAGGCTCGAGCCAGGCTGCAAAACACAAATTCTCGAGTGACAGGCACGAGTGCGCTAGAAACCTTACAATTTGTCTCGAGTTTACGCCAACGCCCTGATGTTCTTAGTGCCGAACCAAATACCATTCTAAAAACCCAAGCTGCGCCCAACGACCCGTTGTACACCAAGCAATGGCATTATGGGATGCTGAATTTACCCGCTACGTGGGATGGTTTCTCGAGTACAAGCGATGTGGGCGCGGGGGTAATTGTGGCAGTGCTGGACTCTGGAATTCTTTGGGATGCGACCAACACCGCCAAGCAGCATCCAGATTTTAATTGCGAAGTTGCGCCTGGTAAACCCAAAATCCTACCCGGTTATGATTTTGTGCAGAACGACAATAATCCATTTGATTCAGACCCCAGCGCTGGCTTTCATGGTACACATGTGGCTGGCACAGTTGGGGCGTGTAGCAACAATGCTCTTGGTGTGGCTGGGGTGGCATGGCAAACCCAGATTTTACCAATTCGGGCTTTGGATGGTTCAGGTGGTTCTATCGAAGATATTGCCAAAGCCGTCTATTGGGCGGCTGGGATTAGCAGTTCTCCGCTTGGGGCAATTGCAGTTAATCCAAACCCTTCCAACATCATCAATATGAGTTTAGGTGGTGAACAAGCTCCAAGCCCAGTCTTACAAGCCGCCGTAGATGCTGCCAATGCCAAAGGCGTAGTTGTGGTTGTGGCAGCAGGTAATGGTGATTTTTCTACTGGTAAACCATTAGACGCTGCCGTATTTACTCCAGCCAATCTTCAAGGTGTGATTCCAGTTGGCGCACTTGCCCCAAATAAGGCTCGATCAAGTTACTCAAATTATGGTTCAACTGTTGCTTTAGTTGCTCCCGGTGGGGATTTTGACCAACGTTCTGTCGTTGATGATGGTGTGTTATCTGTCCTTGGTTGTGGTGCTGGTGATCTTGGACAGTTTAATAACCCACAAGGTGGTACAACCCCTCCTTGTAACAATTGGGGCTATGGTTCGTATCATGGTACAAGCATGGCTTCACCACATGTAGCGGGTGTGGTTGCGCTAATGATGAGTAAAAATGCTACCCTACGCGGTACAGACCCCAATAATTGGGTGCGGATTCGTTCATACTTGACTGATGCCTCGAGCCTAACTGGTTTAAGCCGTTGCTTACAGGGTTGCGGGGCTGGTTTACTAAATGCCAATAAAGCCGTACAGTCAGCCACAACTTTGCCAAGTATCGGCGCGGTGATTATCAGTGTTGCCCCAACAGAAATTGATTTAGGCTCGAGTCAAAACCAACGTACTTTTACCATTCAAAATGTGGGCGATACGGCAGCAAACCTGAACATCAGTGCATCGGGGAATGGTTTAAGCGTTACTCCAAACACCGTTACCTTAAATCCAAATCAAACCCAAATTATCACTATAAACTTGAACCGTACCAGCTTAACTGGTAACAACGCTGGTCGGATTAACATTCAATACGATACTCGCAATTTCGAGCAACGGGTTTATTACAACCAAGGTCTTGGGGTTTTGAGTAATCCAGTAGGGCATTACCTGCGAATTTACCGAATTATTGGGGTTTTACCCAACGGAGGCAAAGACCGACAGCGTTTGAATTACCCAGATACACCAGTTGGAGTAAACGGCATTTTTGCCTTTGATAACCTCGAGCCTGGCGAATACGACATTACTGCGTACCGCGAAAATAGCCTCAATCCTGACGGAACAATTAATGTTTCTGACCTTGGTGAATCTCGAGGACTCTTTACTTTCGATGCGCCTGTCACCACTGAAGTCACACTTGAAAACCTTACCCAAATCATCTGCTCAAGGGACGGTTCTATTGAAGGTGGACCTGCTAAATGTCCTAAATGATAAGAAGCAGGAGAAAATCATCTCCTGCTTCTTGGATTTGTTAGTATTTGGAATTTGCCTTAAGGCGCTTGATATGCACCTCTTACCAGTGTGATATTTGTGGTTACTGTCTGATTATCAGAAGTGGTTGCTCGTACTGTTCTGGTATCTGTTCCACCCGAAAATGCTCCCCCATGTCCTACAGTTAGAGTGCTTGTATTGCCAGTTGTGGTTTTTGGCGAAAATGTAAAACTTGGCAAATTAACGCCTACATTATTTTCCCCATCAACTGAAAGTGTCACGACTCCGGTGTACCCACATGCTCGATCCAGTGTGAGGTTTGTAGTTCCTATTGAACCGAATGGTACATTTACTGTGCTTGGTTGAGCCGTGATTGTACATGGTTGACCTGTATTGCATGACAATGCAGTCATAGCTAAAAACAAACCTGCGCCGATAAGATAATTTCTTTTCATAGTTTTATGCCTCCTTGAGACTAAGGGATTACGGTATTTGTACAGTCACAATGACAGGTTCAGTCATAGTATTGTGCGTGCCGGAATAGTTATCGGATGTACCTATAAATCGTGCTTTATAGGTATGAACCCCGTTATCTGTTTTGGTTAATGGAATTTCTAAAAACGCTTTGTTCGTACCAAGATTTGAAGAATCAACAGATTCCTTGATATTTAGAACTCCTAGTGATTTATCACCATCAAAGATTTCCATCGTCCCTTTTCCGTTTGATGTTGCGCCAGCCGTGATAGTTATAGGTGATGTTTTAACTACCTGCCCGTAACTAACTTCGGATTTGGCTGCATCAGTTATAACAATGAAGGAAATAGGAATTGTTTGGTCTGGCTTTCCATTGCAAGCTATGAAAGATAAGGACAAGAGACTAAACAGACTTTTGAGCATCCAGTTTCTAGCATTCAAATTTGCCATAGCTTCACCGTCCTTGGTATAAGTCATTGATTGTGGCAATATCAATGGAGCTAAGTTGTTGGTTATTGATGTATAAATTATTGGGATCACCAGTGTAGTAAGTATTCCCTATGTAAGCACCACTACTATTGCGTAAAGGCGTAACTGTCAGGTAGCTGTAAAGCATAACGGAGTCAAAGTCAAATCCTCTGCCCCAAGTTTTTACATTACTGCATGATGCGGGTCCCGCAGCAGAACCAGTAACAGTTATGTATTGGTCACGGTCACAACGGTCTTGTTCATGTGGCAGTCCGAGAACATGACCCATTTCGTGATGGATGGTACGATCTGTAAAACAATTACCTGCAATAGCAGAGTTATTATTCAAATTGATAAAGTCCCATAATACAGCAGTCGTTATAACCCGACCTTGGTAGCCAACAAATGCTTGTCCACAATAAGAACCACCAGCGTCTACTGATTTAATTGTAACTGGCTTATCAATAGTTGAAGCACCGTTACAATCAGCTACATTCTTCCATTTTACGGTTAAGCCAGGTTTTGCATTCCAACTTGCCACAGAAGCAATGACTTGTGCCTGTTGAGTGGGGGTAACAGAAGCATCAAATTGGTAGGGTATAGTTTTTGTTGTCCATAAGTAATTACTGACGGGGTTAATACACCACCACCAGAAATACGCATGGCAACCGCTAGGATCAATCGTAATCGTTTGGGTACTCAGTGCTTTCTTTCTTTTTTCAAGTTCTTTCTCGAGAAAATTGATAAACTGAGGTATTGTTGCTGTATCTGCAATGGCAATATCACTGTTTGCAACGGCGTGACCTGTGATGTTACGAAAGCGCCATTTTGTACCATCGGAGAACGAATGTTCAACAATTACCCCTTCTCGCTTGAGATTGGCTGCTACAGTTGGTGTAACGACAGTATTTGCAGCTAGAGCAATTTTTGAATTTGAAGCTACCGAAAATGTCTGCACGACCTCAACACTTGGGTCTAGCAAAGGGGGCGTGGTTGTTGCGGTTGGGGTTAAATTGCCCCCCCGTACAACTGACAAATAACGCTGTGGCAATACTAAGACTTGCAATGATATTTCCTAAACGCATATAAACTCCTGTTCGGCAGTCAGAGTAAAACGATTTTTGAAGCACATCTCTGACTTATTCAGAGTAGCACAGGTAGTAAATAAATGAGTAAAATTGCTGTTAGTGTTGTCAGGCAAAGTATTTATTTGTGTAAGCATATATACTAAAAAATCAGTTTGAATAAATTAACCGATTATCAATCTTTACAAGTCAAAGGTGTTAATCTAAACCCTGTGGAATTTGTTATTTTTGACCTCGAGACCACGGGGTTAAGCCCAGACCGAGATGCAATTCTCGAGATTGGCGCATTGGTCGTGCGCGATGATTGCATCACCTCAGAAACTTTTGAAACGCTGGTGCAACCCAAGCGCCGCATTCCTTTTTATATTTCTAAAATCAACGGCATCACTGACCGCATGGTGCAACACGCCCCAAGCATCGAAGAAGCCCTACCGAGTTTTCTCGAGTTTGTAGCAGGCAGGCAACTTGTGGCACACAATGCCAGTTTTGACATTGGTTTTGTCAAAGCAAACGCTGCCCGACTTGGTTTAGAAGCCCCAATTCGAGCCACTTGCACCGTGCAGCTTTCCAGAAAAGCCTTTCCAAACGAGTCGAGACATAACCTAGATGCGATTTGTACACGATTGGGAATAGTTGCCACTAATCGCCACCGCGCCTTAGACGATGTTGAAGTGACAGCCAAAGCCTTCCTCGAGTTTAGACGCAGGTTGTTGGTCAAAGCCTGAGAGCCATGAGCTTTAGGCTATGAGCTTTGAGGGTTAAAAGGTTAAGGTCTTTCGCCTTTTGCGTTTTGCTTTTATCCTTTCGCCTTTCGCCTTTCGCCCTTCGCCCTTCGCCTTATCGTTGTGAAAAAGCCGCCAGTGCCTCGAGTTTCTGGAGTGCCGCACCGTTTTTTAGGATTTCTAGGGCTAAACCAACGCCTGTCTCGAGACTGCTGGCAGCCTCGGCAATGTATAGGGCTGCTCCTGCATTGGCGGCGACAGCATCGCGCTGGGCGGTTGTGCCGTTTCCACCTAGGACAGCTTTGACAATCGTGGCATTGGTGCTGGCATCGCCGCCCAGTAAGGCACTGCTTGGGTGTAACTCGAGTCCAAGGTTTTTTGGCAAAATGGTGTACTCGCGGATGCTCGAGCCTCGCACTTCTGCCACATGGGTTGTGCCAGC
>JAYWHB010000427.1:0-3319 GCA_043777915.1 Deinococcales bacterium | reverse complement strand
GCCTAGACCAAATCTATGCCGACTTAATCCTAGGCTAAAACCTTGGCATCTGCCCAAAGCCCTTCGAGGTCGTAGAAGTCACGAGTCTCGGGGGTCATCAAATGCACAATAATCGCACCAAAATTGAGCAACACCCAACGTGGACTCGGACCTTCGATGCTGACCGCTTTAACCCCAGCCTCACGCATCTTCTCGAGCGCACTGCGTTCAAGGGCTTGTAATTGTGGTTGGCTGGTGGCAGAAGCAATGATAAAGTAATCCAAGGTGGTGCTGACTTCGGTTAAGTCCATTGCCACGATGTTGCTGGCTTTTTTATCCTCGAGTGCTTCTTTAATAATTTGTATTTGTTCTAAAAAATCTGGAGTCATTGATAGCGCAGTCTACTCGCACCAAGCCAGTAGCGTCTACGGATAATTTGGTAAATTACGGTGAACCCTGGTCAATTGTTACGGAGTACGCTGACGACTGGCTTCGATGGCTAAAGCCCCAAACTTGTTGGCTGCGTCCTTGCCAAGCACAATCGCCACTGCCCCCGCCCCATCTGGATAACGGTAGGGAGTGCTAACACCCGCCCCAAGAACTCGAGCATAAAATTCGGCACTTTCTAAACTGCCCCATGAACGGCGCACAATTCGGGTGGGTTCGGCGCTGACCACCTCGGACGGAATCACTTCGAGTGTTCCCCAGCCGTTGCGCTCGAGGTACTTAGCCAATGCCCGACCAAGCCCCGGAACACCACTTTGATTGACAATGCTTGGTAGGGCGCTCGGCGCAGTCTCGAGATTGACTTGAGTTGGGTTGGTGATGCTCTGCATCAGTTCCCCGACTTTGGGCATATCGGCAATTAAGTACGAACCGTAGCGTTCATCTTCTACAGTTGGCAAAGTATGAAAATGCGGGGTGAGGTTTCTCGAGTGACCAATCATGCTTTGGGCAAATTCTAAGTTTGCATTGGTGATGACATCGTTTTGCAAAGCCCCAATCATGGTTGGAATTAGGTTTAAGGCGGCTGGGCTTTTGAGTTTTTTCAGTAACTTACCAATCACATCTTTGCCTCTGTCCATACGGGCGTAATCTGAGCCAACACCATGTCTGAAGCGCAGGTACTCGACCGCTTTTTTGCCGTTTAGATGGACATTGCCGGCTGGAATGTCAATGTATAAACCCGCCGCTCGGTCAGTCCATTTCATCGGCTCTGGCACATAGACATCCACGCCACCCAAAGCCTCAATGACTTTAGCCACCAATTCAACATTAAAAATAACGGTGTAATCTATTGTTACACCAAGCAGTTGTTCGATGGATTCCTTAAATGCCTTCGAGCCACCATCCCGAAATGGTTGTTCGGCTGCTGCATCCTTATAATCGGTAATCCCAGCCGCCGCCACCGCTTCTTTACCGCCCGACGGGAAACTGCTGTTCATTTTATGCGCCCCAAAACGGTCTTCTATATAGGTATCTCGAGGTATCGAAATCACGTCCACCCGCCCCGGTTGAATCCGCACAAACATCATCGTGTCTGTCCGCCCATACCGCTCGATTCCTTCGCACGGTTCGGCTTCTAAACCAATCGGACCATACCCCGGCTTGCAATACTCGATGTCACGCCCTGCCACCGCGATATTGACCACAGGAGTCATGCCGTTGGCGGCAATTAAATTGGGTTGCGCCACGCTTTTATTTTTAGGTTTGGTTTCGACAATATAAAACGACAAGGCACTTAAGCAAGCCAAAACCAACCCACCCATCTGAAAAGCTCTACGCCACATATGACCAGATTATGACACTCTGTTTACGATAAGCATGAGACTTTTTACTGCGACAAAGCCAACAAAACCTGCATGGCTTCTTCGGCTCGAGCAATTGGCACAAAAATATGGTCATGATAAAAAGCAGCCACCACATTACAAGAAATACCTGCCTTAGTCAGCGCGGTTGCAAAGGCAGCCGTCAAACCAACCGCCTCGAGACTGGAATGAACTGTTAGGCTAATCCAAGCAAGTTCTGTTCCATACTCGAGATTAAGTTCATCAGCACGGGATTTCTCAAGAATTAGTGTGTGCGCCTCGGCTTCACAAAACATCCCTACTATTCCATCTGGGATACTCGAGACAAGTGGCACTGTCACAAAAACATAAGTTTGAGGATTCAAAACAGGCTGCATGGTTTTTAATAAAATCTCGAGCTTGGATTCAGACATAGGTAAATGATACGTTTTAAGAATGTTACTCTGCACTTTTAGTGAAAGCCAAAAATTACCCACCAGTCAAGTCGGAAATGAACCCAAGAACTTCATCGGCAAGACTGGTTTTATCATCACGGCTCGAGCCGAAGAACAATTTTATATCTCCAATAACCTACCCGAAAATTTACGCGAGACTTTTAAGCCGATTAACCCAAGGCGCTTAGACGAAGATTTACTCGAGGTGCTGTGTTCTCGAGCCAGTAAACGAATTTTAGAAGCCACGCTGCTCGAAGACTTTATTGCTCAGATGTATACCGCTTTTGACAACAGCCATTTCTCAAGCCGCCTGATTTTACGCCGAGAACACGAAAAACACCTTGAGGCTGCCAATGGCAAACGCGAAGTGCTGCTGGCATTAAAACGTTTGTCGGCGCGAGATTGGCAATTTGAAGCGGTGATGAAGCGTTTGGATACGACTGGGAAAATTGGGCTGGATGCAAGGGCAGTGTATTTGCTACAAAGCTAAATACAAAATGCAAAAGAGCCACACCTTTAATTGGATATTAGCTCGAGCAGCAAGGATTCAGTTGCGTGAGATGACGAGAAAATGGGAATGTTTAAGCCCTTTTGCTCCAGCCAATGCGACAAGGTTTTGGTGGCATGAGGGTCTATTTCGGCAAGTGCCAATGGCGTGAAACCAGCTTGGAAGACACCGCTATCCAAGCCGCCACAACCACTGAAAAGAGAAAGAGATTTAAGCATAGGAAACTCGAGGGAATTATCGATTTATAGCTTAATTACAACATTATTTATCAAATCAGTAATAAAATCTTCAGCTTGATGTTGTCCAATAGCTATATTTGATGGGTGTGCTGCGCTATTTCGTTTATTTAATTTTTCGTTTAAGATTTTGTATATATCATTTGAAATCAAGTTTGATGATTTTGCTACCTGTATAACTTGAGATTCTTTTAGCAAAGAAAAGTCATCAAGTTTTGAAATATTTGAAATATCAGCTTTTGGATTAGAGCCTCCCTAAGTACACGTCAAAACTTTTAACCCGCGCTTAAAAGCGTGAATTCCGATACGGTAATTGCGTCAAAACAAACCGAAAGGAATTCACCTATGAAGCAT
>JAYWHB010000426.1:0-9247 GCA_043777915.1 Deinococcales bacterium | reverse complement strand
TTTACGGTCAATGCAATGGCGGTACGTTTACGAGACAACACCCTGATAGACCCATTTAACGGTCAATCTGACCTCGAGCAGAAAAAATTGTGTGCTGTCGGCAATGCCACCGAGCGTTTTTCCGAAGACCCTTTACGAATGCTGCGGCTTGCACGGTTCGTGGCAAAACTTGGTTTTAGTGTGGATGCCCAAACCCTAGCCGCCACTCGAGAACTCGCGCCTTTGGTCGCCAGTGTTGCGCCAGAACGAATTCAAAACGAATTGCTGGGTTTACTGAAATGCCAAAATAATTTATTATCGGCGTTGCGTTTACTGCGTGACACGGGTTTACTCGAGCAAATCATGCCAGAGTACGCAGTCTGTCTTGGTTTTGACCAACAAAATCCGCATCATCATTTAAGTTTAGATGAACACATGTTCCAAACTGTTGTTTTTGCGGCTGGGTCTAGTGCCGAAGTCAAACTGGCAGCCTTGCTCCACGATATTGGTAAACCAGCCACCCAAGTTTTTAGCGATGATGGCGTGGCACATTATTATCACCATGAAGCACGAGGGGCAGACATCGTAAGAAGTATTTTACTGCGCTTAAAATGCTCGAACGACCTGCTCGAGATGGTGGTTAAACTGGTGCGTAACCACATGCGCCCACCGATTCCAAGCAGCCACAAAGCCTTAAGAAAATTTGTCAATGACCTTGGGATTCATGCCGCGTCCGCCCTCGAGTTGCGCCGTGCAGACCGTTTGGCACACGCCCCCGAACCGATGTGGAACGCGGATATGTGGCTATTTGAAACCTTGCAGCGTTGTGCGGATTTTCCACCCGACTTAGAAACTTTTGACGAACGCGAATTGGCGGTCAGTGGTTTAGAACTCATAGATCGTTTTGGTTTGGCTGGCTCGCAGATTGGCGCAGCTAAAAAAGCGGCTGCCAATGCGATTATTGAAGGTGATTTGGAGAATGAAAAATCGGCTATTTTGGTTTGGCTCGAGACCAACCACTTTGGAACTGTTTGAATGGTTGGGATGATGGGACTCGAACCCATAACCTGCCGTTTATAAGACGACTGCTCTCACCAATTGAGCTACATCCCAATAAAGGATGCGCCAAGATATTCGGTCAGAGCAGCAGTTCATATTTTCAGCATAGCAGCAAAAGAAACGCAGGGAAATAAGCAATTTGCATTACTCCCCTGCCTAAATTTTTTTAGAACTGAAAAGCGGCTGGCACAAATTCGTAGCCGCCAAAGCTGCGTCTACGGATATAGCCAACTCCCGGAAATGGGAAGTGATAGCCCGTGACCAGCATTCGCTCACTTGCGACACGACGGAACAAATTAGCCCTGGTTTTAACTGCCATTGGTTTATCGGTGTCAAAGCCAAGGTAAGCACTTGGGTAATTCAGGCTGAGTAAGAAATGTCCGGCTGCGTCGCCAAAGATCATCATTTGGGCTGTACCACTTGAGACCAAGACACTTTGATGCCCAAGGGTATGTCCGGGTGAACCTACGGTGCTGAGTCCGGGGACAATTTCCACACCATCACGTACAAGTTTTAATTTTTCGCCCTGAGAAACAATGTTTTTGACAATTCCAGCCCCGACTGCACCTGTGGCGGGTTTGGTCCAAAAGGTGTGTTCGGTTTCGCCAGCAATAATTTGGGCTTTAGGGAAAATTGCTTGGGTTTGGGCGTTGGTCAAACCGTTGATGTGGTCGCCGTGGAAGTGCGTCAGGTAAACCGTGTCAATGTCTTCAGGTTTGTAACCAGCCAGTGCCAAGTGGTTCAGTAAACGCCCCGTTGGTGCGTTGGCGTTTACACCATTACCAGAATCAATCAGGACTTTGTTTTTGCCAGTGTCCACCAGCACAGGATGGAAGTTATTGCGAACAGTCGCAGGGTCAATATAATTGGCTTTTAGGGTGGCTTTGAATTCGTCTTGCAATTCTGGATTCGCACCCCAGTTGGGCAGCAACGCCGCAGGGTTGCCTTGTCCATCGGACAGCACCACGACTGTAAATTCCCCGACCTTAATGCGGTTAAAACCAGCACCGTTTGGAATCACTAGGTTGCTTTGTGCGTTGCTCACGCTTACCCCACCAATGGTTGCGACTGCGCTTGCCAAGCCAAGTGTTTTTAATGCCTCACGTCTCGAGATGCCCATAATTAGCTCCTTTTGTTTCCTTTAAGAAGCTACTCGAGATAGATTTATTGTACAGCTTTACAGAATACCTCAAACCTGTGTATCACCTTACAAATTTAGCTTCTCGAGTCAAGAATTGGTAGTTGCTGCATGACGGCAATTTCAATTTTGGGTTGCCCATGACTAAAAGCCGCCACGCGCCCATGGGGTTTTCCACCAGCCCGTAAAATCATCTTCTCGAGCGAGGCAATTGTGCCACCACTGGCAACCACATCGAGTACAATCGTGATGTTCTTACCGCGCAAATTGGCGGCGTGTCGTAAGTCCAACCACAGGGTTTCGCCCACGCCCAAAGTCATGCTCTGGACATCTTGAATAATCGGGTCGTGCATGTACGGACGGCGGCGTTTACGCGCTACTTCATACGGCAAGTTCATCATTTCGGCTAAAGAATGCACATAAGGAATACTCGAGGTTTCGCAAGTAAACAGCACGTCTGTCCCTTCAGGAATCAAGGCAACCGTAGCCGCCGCCGCCGCCCGAGCCAATTGGGTGTCGCCGAGAAATTCCACCAAAGGCAAGCGCGTGGTTGGTGTTGGACGTACCAAGGGCAATTCACGACTTAAGTCCCCGATGATGAGGGTGAAGGTTTCGGTCGGTGTAGCGGTCATGATGAACTCCTTTGAAGAGAAGGCGAAAGGCGAAGGGATAAAGGCGAAGGGATAAAGGCGAAAGGAAAATCTGTTTTTAAGTTCTTAAGTTTTTAACTTTTGCCCTTTAACCTTTGCCCTTTGCCTGTCTTTGGTTCACTCTAAATACAAAGGTAAATGCCCAAGAGCAATCACGTCGTCTCGAGGGTCGCCTTCGGTGAATACGGCTAAAGTGGCATCCACTGAACCGCCAATATCGGTGATTAAAGCACTTAAACTGCGAAGTGTGCCGCCGGTACTGACGACATCATCTATGACAGCGACACGCTTATTTTTTATTTTTGGAATATCAAAACCATCAATCACTAAAAGTTGTGGTTTGCCTGTGGTAATGCTCAGCACTTCTCGAGTCACAGGTTGGTGCATATAGGGTTTTTGGGTTTTACGTGCCACGATGTACGGAATACCAAGGATTCTCGAGATGACATGGGCAAGGGTCACAGCTTTGACTTCTGGTGTGACCAGCACCTCAATACCCTTGGGCAGTAGGGCAGCCAAGGCTTTACCAGCTTCTTCGGTCAGTTCGGTATCGCCAAGTAAATTGAGCAATGCCACTGACACGCCGGGAGCGACGCTAATGACTGGAAGTTCACGATGCAATGAGCCAATTTGAACAGGATGGGTTTTCACGATTTTGTATTGTACCGCGTTTGACTCGAAAACGCTTTAGTCGCGTAATTTCTTGGCGGCTTCAATCAGGGCTGGCATAATCGCATGTAGGTCGCCAATGATTCCGTAATCAGCCACCTTAAAAATCGGCGCTTCGGCATCTTTATTGATTGCCACGATATTCTTGGATTTACCCATGCCCGATAAGTGCTGCACTGCCCCAGAGACACCCACGGCAATGTAGGCGTTTGGCTGTACCGTTTTGCCAGTCTGCCCAACTTGTTCGCCATAAGGTCGCCAACCAGCGTCCACGGCGGCTCGAGTTGCACCGACACCCGCCCCAAGCACATCGGCAAGGCTTTCGATTAAAGCAAAGTTTTCTGGTGAACCCATGCCACGCCCGCCTGTCACCACCAGACTGGCTTCGGTTAAAGCAACTCGAGACGTTTTTTCGACGGTGCGCCCTAAAATGGTCACTCCACTGGCATTTAGCTCGAGTTCAACTTCAAAAATCTCGCCTGTGCTGCTGTTTGCTTCTGCCACCACTTGGGTATTGGGTTTAACGCTGCACACCACAATTGGTGCAATTGCCTCGAGTGTTTCTGTGACCCGAGCAAGGTACGCATAATGCTGAATTTGCAAACCACCTTCGATATTGGTGAGCAAAGTCGCATCCTCGAGATACGGAGCATTAAGGCGCACAGCAACCCGAGGCGCAATTTCACGTCCGCCTCGAGAACCCGCCATCAGTACCAAGGTTGCTTCGGCTTGTTCGCTCAGGTCGCTGACGGCTTGCGCCATATTTTTTGCGCCTACTAGCAGTGCGTCTTCGCAGACCAGCACTTGACTGGCGTACTGGGCGGCTTCGCTTGCCACACCACCAGCCCCAGTTCCAAGCAGTACCGCCGTTACATTGTCCTCGAGTCGTTGGGCAGCCCCTAGAATCTCGAGCGCACTTTTTTTAAGTTTTGTATCAAATTCGCAAACAACTAAAATCATGTCGGTCTCCTTTGGGAAGGCTTTGAAAGGCTTGCCTCATCGCTCTATATCACTTTAGCTTCTTCGTGCAGCAACCTAATCAATTCATTTGCCGCCGCTACTGGGTCTTTGCCGTCGAGTAATTTATTTAGGCGTGGGCGTTCTTGGATTTCTTGGGAAACAATTCGCACTTTGCTGTTGGTAACGCCGTACTGCTCGGGCGTGGTTTTGCGAATTTCTTTTTTCTTGGCTTTCATGATGTTCGGTAGAGTCGGGTAACGCGGTTCGTTCAGTCCTTGTTGGGTGGTGATAATCGCGGGTAATGCCAGTTCAAGGCTTTCTTTGCCGTCGTCGGTGTCATGGGTGGCTTTGGCGATACCATCGGCAAGGGTCAGTTCGGTTGTCCATGTAATCTGATTCCACCCCAAGGCTTCGGCTAAGGCTGCACCGAGGGCTTGCGAGTCGGTGTCGGCGTGTTGCCCACCAACAAAAACCAAGTCTGGGGCTTCCTCGAGAACCACGGCTTTGAGGATTTGGGCTTGCGAAACCACATCTAAGAGCAAATCGGTTTCGATATGAACGGCTCGCTCGAGTCCCATGGCGAGGCTGCGGCGAATCGCGTCTTCAAAACGGGTATTGCCAAGGGCGACTGCAACCGTGTTTGCGCCACCTTCGTTAATACGAAGAGCCTGTTCGACCCCGTATTCATCCATGCCGTCGAGCGCCATGGTTGCCCCGTCTAAGTCAACTTGTCCTAAAGCGGCTTTGACTTTGGCTTCTGCATCTGGAACTTGTCTGATTAAGCAAAGAATTTTCATTCTGTCTCTCCTTTTGGGACTATATTTATACTCAGTCTAAAAATAATACAAATAAAACCACCTCGAAATTGTCCCGATTACAACACCAATAAAAAACCCCCGCTCTTAAAGGGCGGGGGTTGTACAGAGCAACTTAAAGAAACGCCACTGCCCAAATTGCTTTTTCCCGAACCTCGAGTTTTACGGCTGTCAGTGGGCTACGCGCTGGTCCAGCCTTAACTAAGCCCAATCCGTCAAATTCGCTGCCGTGACAATCGCAGTAATGCACACCATCGGTTTTAGGTAATTCGGTCTGGCAACCCGCGTGGGTGCAACGTCTTGAGACGGCACTAAAAGCCTCTTTTTCGACCACCAAAGCCCGTTCTGTTTTTTCTTTTGGCACTGCCACCCGTTGCAACAAACAAGCCCTGTTTTCAAAGGTAAATTCTAAGGGTTTCCACTTGGCATCAATTTTGTCTAAATCCACCAGTTTGATGGCTTTAACGGCTGCGGTTTGTGCCAAAGCGGTCTCGAGGGCGAAGCTCGAGCCTAGGGCGGCAAGAGCAAGGGTTTTGTTGGCTTCACGTCTATTCATAAGGGTTTTATTGTCGCAGGATTTAAGTAAAAACTCGTGTCATTTACCACACAATGAGAACAACGTAAAGAAATTCTTAAGACAATGGTCTGGTCAGCACGACCGACTTGGACTTAATCCCAAGTCGGGTTAAACTAAACCCATGAACATCCAAAAAATGATGAAACAAATGCAAAAAGCCCAATCTGCCCAAGCCGACATGCAGGAAAAACTCGAGGCACTAGATATTATTGGCAGTGCTGGCGGCGGCATGGTCAAAGCCACTTGCACAGGCAGTGGGCAAATTAAAGCGCTTAAACTCGAGAAAATTGTCGTAGACCCAGAAGATGTTGAAGCCCTCGAGGATTTAATTTTGGTGGCGATTCAAGATGCCCAGAAAAAAGCGGCGGATGCCCAACAAACCGAAACCAGTAAACTGATGAGCAGTTTGCAGATTCCCGGAATGAGGTAAGGCAAAGGGCAAAGGGCGAAAGGCGAAAGTCAAAGGGGTTTTTCTAGGTTGATTTGCATTCGCGCAGCAATGCCGCGCTCGAGTTCGCCTTGCTGCTTAAGCTGGGCAATTACATTTTTTTGGTCTGGCAGGCTTCGGTTCTGCGAGAGCTTAAATTTACCCTCGAGTCGTGTGATTTTAATTTCAAAACCAACCAAAGCGTTCTGCATTGCCTCGAGATATTTGGGGGAATACTTGGGCATTTCTTCGGCGTGACCATGCTGCTGCATTAAGGTCTCGAGTTGCGCTCTGGTTTCAGTGGCGTTCAGAATGCGGGCTGTGCCGTAAGCGTGAACTGTGGCGTAATTCCAAGTTGGGACATCGGTTTGTTCGTACCACCTGTTCGAGATTAAGGCATGTTCGGCTTGAAAAACTACCAACACTTCCTTGTTATCAAAATGCTGCCATTGTGGGTTGGCTTTGGCAATGTGGGCGCTGAGGGTCTGGGTGTCCTCGAGTGGTGTAAAAGGGATACTGGTGGCAAATGGCACGCCATCTGGGGCGGTAATCAGCAGCGCAAAATTAAATTGGCGCATCAATTCCCACAATAGGGCTTGGTCGGTCACGGCATTGTGTTTTGGAATATACATAACGGTAGTGTACAAATAAATTGGCTCTCTAAAAAGTACCAATTCTAAATAATTTTTTAGTACCATTAGTGCATGACCGACTTACCACAAATTCACTTAGACCCCACAGCCAAAACCTCGCTGCATCGTCAGGTTTACAATACTTTACGCGGTGCGATTCTCCGTGGGGCATTGCCACACGGCACAAAATTACCAGCTACTCGAGCTTTAGCCGCTACTCATGGTATCTCGAGGAACACGGTTTTGGCAGCTTTTGAGGACTTGATTGCCGAGGGCTTTTTAGAAAGCAAAATTGGGGCTGGAACGTTTATTGCCCACACCAGCACCCCAAAGCAGCAAATTGCAGCCCAAGAACTCTCTCAACGCGGCGCAGAACTGTCCAGAATTGCTGTCAGTATCCCAAGGGAAAACCGAATTGCGGCTTTTCGGCATGGCATTCCAGATTTTCATTTATTCCCGTGGGCTATTTGGACACGACTTTACAGCCAAGCAGCCCGCAATAAACCCAATTTAGGCTACGCCGACCCACTTGGCGAACCTGCGCTGCGAAGTGCAATCGCGGCACATGTCGCTGCCACTCGAGCGGTGCATTGCCGAGCCGAGCAAATTATCATCACCAGTGGTTCACAACAAGCCATTTGTTTAGCGGCTCAGCTTTTACTCGAGCCAAACGACTTGGTGTGGTTTGAGAATCCGGGCTACTTGGGCGCTCGAGCCGCATTACTGGCAGCCAATGCCAAAATCCAAGCCATCCCAGTGGATGAAAACGGTTTAGATGTCAGCGCAGGGCAGCAAATTGCACCCAAGGCAAGACTGGCGTATGTCACGCCATCGCATCAATACCCAACAGGTGTGACCATGAGCCACACGCGGCGCTTAGAACTGCTGAATTGGGCAAACAAAACCAATGCTTGGATTTTAGAAGATGATTACGACAGCGAATACCGCTACGACCACCGTCCGCTCGAGAGTTTACAAAGCCTTGATTCACACGGACGGGTGATTTACATTGGCACATTCTCCAAAGTTTTATTTCCCGCCCTACGGCTTGGCTACATGATTGTACCCAGTAATTTAAGTGCTGCTTTTGCTGCGGCTCGAGCCATTCAAGACCGTGGTTCAAGTACCTTAGAGCAACAAACCCTGACTGCCTTTATGCAGCAACACCATTTTACACGGCACATTCGCCGCACCCAAAAACATTATTTGGAACGCCGCGAAGTGCTGCGCTGCAACTTAGAAAAATATATTCCCAGTCTCGAGTTACAAGGTTTTGAAGCTGGAATGCACCTCTGTGCTTGGCTGACCGATGGACAAGACGACAGGCGCATCTCGAGAATTGCGGCTGAACATGGGCTAGAAGTCATGCCAATCAGTGCCTACAGTCAAACGCCCTTAGAACGAGGCGGGTTTTTGTTGGGTTATGCGGCTGTACCACCCAAAGCACTCGAGGAAGCCGTGCGGTTACTGGCAAAAATTATTTCTGCGCCACAATAAAACGCTTGCGCCCCGTTAAATCAGCCTCGAGCCATGCGTTCCAACCGTTATTTTGCATTTCAGCTTGTAAAACTGGAGCATTGCGTGGGTCTAACTCGAGCAGCAAAAAACCATTTTTGGTCAAGTAATCTGGGGCTTGTACAACAAGTTCTCGAGCTAAGTTCAAACCATCCGCACCAGAAAAAAGGGCTTGATGGGGTTCTTGTTGTACTTCAGGCTCGAGTAAGTCAGTTTCAGGGAGGTATGGTGGGTTAGAAACAATCACACTGAATTTCCCCGTTAAACTTTGCAGCAAAGAAGTTTCTAAGGTATGAATTTTTTGCTTTAAGCGCTTGGCATTCTCGAGGGTCAAGGCAATTGCATTAGGGTTAATGTCGGTTGCCCAAACCTCGAGTCTTGGGCGTTCGTTTTTAAGTGCCATGGCAATCGCCCCAGAACCACAACCGACATCCACCACCCGCCCAGATTCACTTAGCCGCTCGAGGGTCAGTTCCACCAAGCGCTCGGTCTCTGGACGCGGAATCAGCACACCAGCTTGTACTTTTAATTCCAAACCATAAAATTCGGTACTGCCAATAATCCATTGCAATGGTTCTCGAGCCACACGGCGACCCACCCAAGATTGATAAGTCTCGAGTTCGCTTTGGTTCAGCACCCGGTTTGGCTCGAGTAAGACCGCTCGAGTGGCATTCAGGGCAAAAATCAGTAACCACTCGGCATCATAAACTGGACTCGAGACTTGGGCTGTCTCGAGTTGAACAATGGCGGCTTTTAGCGTTTCTAAGAGGGTGATAAGGTCTCCGCTTGCCAAGCCACAATACTTTTTTGTTCGACATCAAAAACC